>CAISKC010000355.1 GCA_903885895.1 uncultured Legionella sp. | reverse complement strand
CAAACGCTAACCAATGCATCTCAACTTCAAGTGGACGCTGCTGCAGATGACGAGCTGCAGCAAATTGCTTTATCAGAAGAACTTACAATTAAAAATATCCGTAAAGAACTAGCATTAGAATTGAACCCGGCATCCATCAATGAATTAGGGAAATTTATTCAAACCAAAGCCAATGCATTAATCCATATTATTCGAGCCAAAAATCTTCCTTTCAGAAATCGCATTCCTTTGTTACAAAAAATTAGCAAACTTGCAACCCAACTCCATCGAAGAGAGGCAAACCGAGCAAATCTTATCACACTGCAAACCATATTATTACACATTACAAACACTACTTATTTGCCACATACCAAAGATGTCAGCATTGATTGGACCAATGAAGCTTATGATAGCAATCTCTTAATGCTACAAACCGAAGCAACAGATCGCTTGCCTCAGGCGCAGTTTGAAGATTTGAGTGCCGCCATTCTTGCCACGGATTTTCGCAGCAATGAACCAGAAAACGTCCTCACTCGTTTAATTCACCAACCTAACTACTCAGGCCCCGTATACAGCTACCCATCTACCGAGCCAGAGGAGGATTATTTGTCTGCGGCATTATGTATTGCCGGTATTTTTATGCTCATAACCAGCATCACATTTTTGTTGAGCCTAATTTTGTTAGCGCTGACGACAGGTCTTCCTAACTTAGGTCTCATTCTCATGCAAAGTGGCTTAGCCTCTATGGCGCAATCGTTAGGCGGCGTGATTGGATTAAGCACCCCCAACGCGGCTATCTTGCTTGCTACAGGAATGGCTAGCATCGTAGCGGGCTTAGGGTTTACTATGTTTAAAGATTTTGCACCACGCAATATGCTTTCTTTGGAATCTTTCATACCTAGTATGCAGATATTTTAAATATGTTATTGACGAAATATAGTGCTTTTTCGTCATCGCAAGCCCCTAGGGATGAAGCGCGTGTTCGCCGAAAATATACATGGATGTGGCTTGTTTTGACAGGCATGTTACTTCCGCTCGGCTTTGCACCTTTTCATTTTCCCGGGGCAGCTATACTCGGAATCGCATTATTTTATTATCAAATTCAAAACACACGTCCACAACAAGCGTTTCTCCAAGGCCTAGCGCTAGGGCTTGGTCTGTTTGGACTTGGGATCTCCTGGGTCAGTATTAGCATTCATGCTTATGGTCATCTCGCCAACCTCTATGCTTACCTCATCACGGGTTTATTTGTTTTCTATCTCGCATTATTTCCCGCCCTCTGTGGATTTTTATTTCGAGCACTTTGTCCTAGTGAGCATAAACATAACCATTGTAAACAAATCCTATTATTCAGTAGCTTATGGTGTTTGACGGAATATTTACGCGCTAATTTGATGACAGGCTTTCCCTGGTTACTGTTGGGGTTTGGTCAAATTGACACACCATTAAAATATCTCCTACCCATTACGGGTGTCTACGGCATCAGCTTTCTAACGGTATTAGCGGCTTGTTGTTTGACACATGCCATCCAGCGTAACACCTCTGCTCGCATTGCATGGCTATTGGGCTTTGTGCTGATCCTCCTCACACCAGAAAGCTTGAAACATATTTCTTGGTCTCAATTGGAGAAAAACCCCCTATCAGTAGGTGTGATTCAAGCAAATCTCTCTATGCGTGATAAATGGGATGAAACGCTTTTCTGGAAAATTATTAATCACTACCAACAAGCCATTCAGCCCTTATTAGGCAAAAAGCAAATCATCATCTTACCAGAGGCAGCGATTCCCTTACCTGCTGGGTATCTACAAGATTTTTTAACTTCGCTGCACCAGCGGGCAAAAAAAAATCAATCAGCGATCCTTTTTGGGATCCCAGAAGAAATCAAACCAGAAAAAATCTATTTTTATAATACCTTATCAACGTTAGGCCAAGCAAAGGGTGCCTATCGTAAACAGCATCTGGTACCGTTTGGCGAATACATACCCTACTATCTAGCGCCTTTGCTCCGAAAATTGAATCTGGTAATGTCTGATATGCAAGCCGGCGATCCCAAGCAACCACTGGCAAGCGTAAGACATCACCCATTCGCATCATTAATCTGTTATGAGTTAGCTTATCCCTCCCTACTTCGTCAGCAACTCCCACGCGCACAATGGATCGTGTCATTAAGTGATGACGGTTGGTTTGGTCACTCTCTAGCATCGTATCAACATTTACAAATGGCTCAAGCACTATCTATCCTAACGAGCCGCTATCAAATAGTCGCCAATAATGACGGATTGTCTTCCATCATTACGCCACAAGGCCTATTACAACACACCCTCCCAGCCTTCTCTGCTGGCATCTTAGAAGGTAACATCTACCCTGCACAAGGCACTACGCCATGGGTAAAATGGGGCGATACCCCCATCCTAAGTTTCTGTGCTTTGATTGGCGCAATTGGGTTGGTGAAAAGAATGAGACTTAAAAAGTAGGTTGGGCCTTCTTGGCCCAACAAATGCGCGAAGCGCTACATCATCAACAGAATTTATGTGCTACGCACAGCTGTTGTGTCAAAAACCGAACGGACCAACCAACGCTTGCTTTCTCAAGCACATAAAACTCTAAAGGCTGTTAACTGTATTTATCAGTTTTATTATTGTAACGAAAGCTCATTGCTCTTAGACTGATAGCACGTGCTACGTAACCATTTTCCGTGTCGTTGTTGCATAAATAGGGTAATTTTGAAAAAAACTTGATAATTTAGTCAACAAGGAGTTATGAAATCTTAATTGTGAAAAAAACACGCCCCACTCATAAAGCATCAGCGCTCCTCCTTGCCTTATCACAACTATTTTTATTTATCCCCGCTTTTGGGGCGGGATTTCAGCATAACGAGACGAGCCCAAGCATGCAAGGCGCGGCCATTGCCGGTGCCGCTGCAGCTAAAAATGATGTGACCTCTCTTTTTAATAACCCAGCAACGTTAACTACGTTGCTAAAAAATCAAATATATATCGGCGCGAGCGGAATTTTACCCCGCGTTGGTGTATCTGATGCGCAGGCCCTACACACGGTTAATATACCAGGCGTGCCGCCAAGCATCATTTCAGGGCATGTAAGTGGCGCGAGTTCACAAAATAATATCAACAACGCGAGCCTTGTTCCAGATGCGTATTTAAGTTTTCGATTAAATCCGAATGTTGTAGCAGGCATATCGATTACAGAGCCCTTTCATCTCAATACTCAATATAGCAATGACTCTGTTTTACGATACTCAGCACTTACAAGCAAAATAAACTCACTTGACATAAATCCCAATATTGCGTTTGAAGCAAATAAAAATATCTCTATTGCAGCAGGTCTTCAGGTTCAGTATTTACAAGCTAGATTTTCTAATTTCAACGGTCCTTACACCGACTCGGATCCCATTAATTCAATCATTTCTGCGACTAGCCCAACCCATTTTCAGGGTGATGATTGGGCACTCGGATACACTTTGGGGGCATTATACCAACCTAACAATTCAACTCGATTAGGAATTGGCTACCGTTCAAAAATATCAAATAAACTCGAAGGACAAGGCGCATACATGACTGTGCCGGGTGACGTAACACCAGCACCATCTCAATCGTTTTGGTTTAATGGTCAAAGTTCAGTTTATATGCCAATCACAACCCCCGCTGTATTAACGGCTGGATTAGAGCAAGATATAAATGATTGGACAATTAAAGCAACGGCTCAATTCAATTTTTGGAGTTCGTTTGAGAGCTTGAGTGTTTCAATGCCGCAGGCATATGCAATTAACAGCACGATGTCAATGAATTGGAATAATGCATGGTTTGGTTCTATTGGTGCGGCTTACCACAAAAATGAATCGCTTATCCTTCGTGCGGGTCTCGCATATGATCAAACCCCAACAAATAGCCATTTTTCAAATCCACTTATCCCTGATTCCGATATAATTTGGGCCGCTTTAGGTATAAGCTATGTGATGACATCACATGTGTCAATTGATGCAGCATATGGGTACATTTTTATTAAAAATCAAAACCTCTATATTGATCAAGCATATGGAAAAAGCATTAACAGCACACTCCCCTTAGAGGCCAATCAGGCTAATGCCCACTATAATGGATCAAAAAACATTTTATCATTAGGTATACGTTATCATTGTTAATTAACATAGAAAGGATGCTTATGTTTAGGATAATAAAAAGACTCAATAAGCAAATAATGAAAAAGAACAAAGTTCTACTTCTCATCAGGTTACTATGTGTAATGACACCAGGTATGACTCAAGCCATTTCTTTCAATCAAATCAGCCAAGTTTATTTCTTCGGTGATAGTTTAACGGATAGTGGCTACAATAACCTCTACCCCTATCTTTCTTCTCCTCCATATCCAGCCTATCCAACGGGAAAGTTACCCACATTTACAACTTATGGAGGGTATACATGGGCTCAATATGTAGCCCATGACATAAAAGGGTTCCCTTTACCAACAGCGCCTTCACCATCCCCAAACTTGATAACAAACAATACAACCCCCAGCAATGGATCCCCCGTTCCTGTCAGCTTCACTCTAACCGGGGTGGATTATGCTTGCGGTGGCAGTAGAACGAATGCTATTCCAGGTTTTGGCATTTCATGGGCACCCAGTTTAGCTCAGCAAATTACGCAGTTTTTATCAACATCTTCTAACTCACTCGATCCAAATGCAGTATATTTTATTTGGTCGGGTGTTAATGATATTCTATATACGCTTAATCAGCCGAATTATTCGCAGCTGGCGCTCATGCAAACAGTTAACACAGCCACAACAAATATTGTCAATGAAGTCGATCGACTGAGTGCAAGAGGGGCGAACAGAATTGTAGTTATGGCGTTGCCCGACATAGGTACATCACCTTTTGGCAGTGCACTTGCAGCAAGTATCCCTAACATCCAATCTGATTTGCAAAATTTAAGTTTCATCTTTGATTCGCTTTTGAATCAAAAATTAGGCGCCATCATTAAACAATATCACACGAAGATACTCTACATTAATAGTTACGAAATCTTAGATAACATGATTATCGCTGCAAAAAATGGGCAGCCTTATGAAGTCAGCGGAAATGTGTTTTATTTTACGAATTACACAACCCCAGCATGTGGCGTTGATTCCGCACTATACTGTCCACCCGGAACCCCTTTAGGCTATATTTTTGCGGACGACGTTCACCCTACGGATATGGCACATCAAGTCATAGCACTTGAAGTCGAAGCAGCGATACAAACCTGGTATTAGATCAGTTAACCAAGATCAGATAATATTATTGACCGATTTTTTACGCATAGAACCAGAACGAGTCCCTAATATTTTAACCGCCGCTTAAGCGTCTGCTAAATTAAGACACCATTATTCTATCATCTAAAGATTGGGTCTTAACCCAACCATCTACTTCTCACAGATTTTAATTCTCCATTACAGCCTACATCAAATATTGAAATCCTAATGATTGTGTTATAATCCGTAAAAAAAATATTAAGACACAATATGATTTTTATATCCGCAACATTTACTGCTGATCCACTAAAATCATTTTTAGAATTCTATAACAATCGATTAGGATTCAATCAAGAAATTGTCTTTGCACCTTACAATCAAGTTTTTCAACAAATACTCAATCCCCAAAGCTCTTTAAGACAAAACCCGAATGGCATTAACATCCTATTAATTCGTATCGAAGATCTCGCACCCAGGATCCAAGGTATCTATGATCTTCAGGCCCTTCCTAAAGAAATTGACCAATTTTCTGCAACAATTGTTGCATTATCCAGCACCATGCCTATTCCTTTACTAGTATGTTTATGCCCACGCGGTGATCACAGTAACCATGATCAAGCATTTGTGGAACTCTATCAAAAACTTGAAAATAAACTACGTGAAGTTATTACAGCACAAAAAAACTGTTATTTTTTTACCACGACTGAAACCACTCAGTACTACCCAGTTTCCCAGTACCACGATACTCATGCTGAAGAAATCGGACACATTCCCTACACTCAAGAATACTTCTGCGCGCTAGCTACCTTTCTAGCTAGAAAAATTCACACGTTGCATCAAGCCCCTTACAAGGTCATCTTACTTGATTGTGATAATACTTTATGGAAAGGCGTGTGCGGTGAGCTGGGTCCGATGGGTGTTACGCTCGATCCAGCCAGACTATTTTTACAAGATTTTATGTTAAAACAATATGAACAAGGCATGCTATTGTGTTTATGCAGCAAAAATAATGAAGAAGATGTCTTAAGCGTCTTCGAACAACGGCCAGATATGCACTTAAAGCTTCAGCATATTGTCGCAACCAGGATTAATTGGCATTCAAAACCGCATAATATTTATGATTTGGCTAAAGAGCTCAACTTAGGCATAGATAGTTTTATTTTTATTGATGACAATCCTGTTGAATGTGCGGAAATACAAGCTCGGTTTCCCGAGATACTTTGCCTCACTTTACCTGACAAAGATGACGACATCCCACATTTTTTGAATCACGTGTGGGCATTTGATCCTAGAAAAGTGACCAATGAAGATAAAAATAGAACCCAGCTTTATCATGAAAATCAACAACGCGAACAATTCAGAAAATCTATTCCAACATTTTCTGAGTTTATTGCCAATCTCAATTTACAAATCACGATCATGCCCATCAAAGAGACCTATATTGAGCGGGTTGCGCAATTAACGCAACGTACCAATCAATTTAACTTGATGAGCTTGCGCTATAACGAGCCACAATTAACTCAATTACTTCACAACACGCATTGTCTTATTGTGCATGTAACGGATCGTTTTGGGGATTATGGCTTAGTCGGTGCTTTATTTTATCAGATCGAAAAGCGATCATTAATCGTCGTAAATTGCTTACTCAGTTGTCGCGTACTTGGTAAAGGTGTAGAGCACCAACTCTTAAATAAATTAGGCGAGATCGCCATTGAAAAAAATCTATCTCAGATCTGTTTACAATATGTGGCATCCAACAAAAACATGCCTGCTTTGCTTTTCCTGAAAAGTCTAAAAAAAGCAACGTTACAAACAAAGTATGACATCACCCAATATGTCATACCCCCAGAATATGCGAAACAATTCGCTTATCATTTTTATGAAGAAAGCATTTCAAATCTCGAAAAAACACCCATTACCCCGAATACCTCTCGAGATTATCACCCCTTTATACTTAAAATCGCCAATGACTATCAAATCCCATCCATTATTTTAAATAAAATCAATCCTATTAAAAAAACAGCACACAATCATGCCATCCACCAAAATGCTAGTATCATGGAAGCAAGGCTGATCTATTTGTGGGAAAACACCCTCAAGATAGCCCCTATTATCCCTACTGACCACTTTTTAAACTTAGGTGGCAACTCCCTGTTAGCAGCTTTAATCATTGCGCAAATTTGGAAAGAAACGGATATAAAGCTGAACATCACAGAATTCCTCAATGCGTCTACCGTGGGACAATTAGCAGCCCTATTAAGCAATAAAAAAAATACTATTTATCCAGAAATCACCTCCATTTCTGAACCGTTACGCTTTCAGCCATTACGCTTATCCTATGCGCAAGAGCGTCTCTGGTTCATCCAACAACTCGACCAAGATAGTTCGCACTATAATATGTTTACGTCGCTGAAGCTAAGCGGCCATTTAAATGTTCCCGTACTTGAGCAATCATTTCATGCCATGGTTTGCCGACATGAAAGTCTCAGAACTTATTTTATAGAAGAACATGGCGCTCCAAAGCAAGTTGTACACCCCAAAAATGAGTTTCAATTTCAACTAGTTCTCAAACCCTATAAAAAAATTTCAGATAAGGCTTTATTTCAACTCGCCAAGCAAGAAGCAAAAACCCCATTTGATTTAACCCAAGCACCACTCTTACGAGCAACATTGATTCAAACTTCTGAAACAACCTATTATCTATTTATTTGCTTACATCACATTATTCACGACGGTTGGTCGTTTGATATTTTTTGTAAATAACTGAATCATCTGTATTTGGTTTATTTAAGAACAAACCTGAATGATTTAGAACTACCCAGTATTCAATATACGGATTTTACCTTATGGCAAAGACAGTTTATTTCACAGCATATCCCAGAACAAATTGCTTACTGGCAACATAAATTACAAAACCCTCCTGTATTACAATTGCCTACAAAACATAGTATGACAACGCAGATTGATTACAGCGGTAAAAGAATCCCGTTTGTCATCGATGCTCATACAACTTTGCAATTAAAAAATATTGCCAAACAAGCCGGCACCACGTTATATACCATCTTATTGGCTGCGTTTTCTGTATTATTAGCTCATTATAGTGGCCAAGAAGATATGATTATCGGCTCACCTTTTTCAGGTCGGCATTATCCTGGTGTCGAGAAGACTCTGGGATTTTTTATTAATCTACTCGCTTTACGCATTCAACTAACCAACAATCCCTCTTTCCAAGAATTGCTCAATCAAATCAAGCTTACCGTAGAAGAGGCTTACCTCAATCAAGATGCGCCATTTGATAAACTTGTACAAATCCTCAAACCAAATAGACATGAAGTTCAAAAAAATCCGCTTATTCAAGTTTTTTTTTGCTTTTCAAAATTTTAATGCACTATCCTTAGCACTACCTGATGTTGAAATAGAGCATGTTTTTTGTAGCAACGACTCCATACTTCTGGCTGATTTTGATAGCGCAAAATTTGATTTGAGCTTATATTTACAAGAAACATCAGGGACATTAAGCGGGTTATTTGAATATAGTACCGCTCTTTTTTCGCAAAAGATGATACATTGCATGCGTGAGAATTTTCATGCCCTCCTAAGAGAAATCGTACAGCACCCCGAGCATCCAGTCTTCAATTTACGATTCCTCGAAAAAACAAAATCGCATCAGTTATTAACCAAATGGAGCCCCTGTTCAACCGCTACTGTCCCGCAACAATCCATTCAGCATGTTTTTGAAATACAAGCGAAAAAAACGCCTGATAATATAGCGAACTCCTACCATCAACATCTTTTGACTTATAAGCAACTGAATGAAAAAGCGAACCAATTAGCACGTTTGCTATTAAAAAAAGGGGCATCAGTCGGCGACTGTATCGTTGTGTATACAGAAGCTGATATTCATTTGCCCATTCATATCTTAGCAACCTTGAAAGCCGGTTGTATTTATGTGCCGATTCCACACGATACCCCCATAGAACGCTTGCGGAAAATATACCATGATTGCCAACCCAGTATTGTATTAACCCAACAACCTCTTTTAGAACATCTCAAAACCGTTTTGTCACGCAATCAATCCATTGTTGAAATAGATGATGCAATCATCGCAATGACCCAGGAAAAACTGACAAATTTAAATATCAAACACAATTCTTCTGCTTATATTATCTATACCTCTGGTTCAACAGGTCATCCCAAAGGGGTCATATTAAAACATCAAACGATTACAAATCTGATTTCTTGGCAATCAAAACATCAAAAACAACAAAAAAATAATAAAGTCTCTCAGTATGCCACTTTTGGATTTGACGTATCATTACAGGAAATATTTTTTGCTCTATTCAATGGCTACGAACTGTGTATCATCCCATCCGAAATCAAAACCGACATGAGCAAACTAGTCGACTTTATTCTCAACGTCAAAATAAATACTTTGTTTCTACCCACGCCTGTCCTCGATTTATTTCTTGCAGAATCCATCAGCAAAGAGCTCACCTATCCAGATTTAACCCATATTATTGTTGCAGGTGAAAAACTCACTATCAATGGCACTATCAAATCCTTTTTTATGGCACACGCTAGTATCGTATTAACGAATCACTATGGCCCTTCTGAAACACATGTCGTCACTGCTTATGATCTGAGCAAGCATGCTGCAAATTGGGATATGTTCCCCTCCATTGGCAAACCCATAGACAATACCCAGATCTACATTCTTAATAAATATTTAACTCCTGTACCCATTGGCGCGATCGGAGAAATATGCGTTGCCGGTTCAGGGGTTGCCAAAGGTTATTTAAATCAACCAGATAGCACAGCTAGTAAATTTATCATCAATCCTTTTTACTGTTCCCCCCACCCCGTATTATATAGAACAGGAGATTTGGGTTATTGGCGTCATGATGGCCATATCGAATATGTAGGGCGGGAAGACAATCAGGTTAAAATCAGAGGGTTTCGTGTCGAATTGGGCGAAATTGAAGAGAAATTATTATGCCATCCCAACATCAGCCAAGCAGTGGTTCTTTTCCGCCAATACAATACGCTTGTTGCTCATCTCATGCTACATGATCCTGAGCAACAGATTGGCAAAGAGGCCATCATAGACTACTTAGAACAATATTTGCCTCCCTACATGATACCCCACATCTATAAAGTACACGATCAATTTCCTTTGACTCAAAATGGTAAAATAGATAAAGACCAACTTGCTACGCTTGCGAGCGCAGTCTCTCTAAGCAAAGTCACAAATCAAAAAGCTTCTGGTGTCATTCAACAAGCCATTTTGAATATTTTTTCCCAATTATTAAACATAGAAAAGCATAAAATTAGCATCCATGATAATTTCTTTGCGATTGGTGGTCACTCCCTTTTGGTGGTGCATTTGATTGCAATGCTCAAAACTCAATTAAGTATTGAAATCAGTATCCATGATATTTTTGATCATCCTTCCATAAAAAAAATCAGCGACTTAGTCGAAAAGAATTCACAAAAAATCAAAGTCATTAAAGAAATGGTCCTATTTCGAGAGAAACATTTAAAAAACCAATTAACCTCTCCGTTGCTTTTAAATAAAGCACGCCAACAAAATCTTTTCTTAATTCATCCTTTGAGTGGTACTGCTTTTAGTTATATGCAACTGGCAAAAGAACTAAACCAACACATCAGTTGTTACGGCATTCAATATCCAGCGATTGAGAAACAACCGATTAAATTTAATAATATCCCAGAAATTGCTCACGCCTATCTAGTACTGATCAAAAAAATCCAACCTGCTGGTCCTTATTACATTGGCGGGCATTCTTTTGGAGGCTTGATTGCATTAGAAATAGCTTATCAACTCCACAACGCACAGGAACGAGTCCATGGCCTATACTTATTCGATACTTGGGTTTTATCGTCTAAAAATAGAAATCAGCAAGCCTACTATGAAAAATACTTTGCTTCGCCTTGGGAAGAGACAATTACTAAACAAATTAAAACACAATTAGATATTGATTTACATAAAATATCGCATCATCTATTTTCGATTGCTGCCGTATTTACGCCCCATCTTCTTAAAGATAAAATAACGCTTTTTAAAGCGCTCCATACTGATGTTTTAAATGATGAAACCAATTATCTCTCCTCATTTTCTACCTATCCTATTCAAGTTCATACCGTCCCTGGAGATCATGAATCGATGCTCACACAACCTTATGTGAAAATTTTGGCAAAAAAAATATTAATCTGCCTAAAGAAAGATTTGGTAAATCATGGTATATCTGTACAAATAGCTTAGGGTAGAGAGAAAGACAATTGTTAGTATGACGAATATAACAAATTTGCAACAACTTACTGCTTTAAAAAAACACATCATTGATCATACTGGTGCGGGCATTTATTGGCTGGATAAAGATGGTAAATATTTAGGATGTAATGCATACTTTGCTGCCCTAGCAGGTCTTGCACACCCTGAAGATATTATAGGAAAAACGCATCTATCCTTACCCTGGAAAGCCCAAACCAAATCCATTCAAAAATATGATAGTACGGTTCTGATCAATAACCTCCCATTATGTACAACTGAGGAATGGCAAATTCATTCTGGCGATACGCATGTCTTTTTAATTAACCGAGCGCCATTATGTATCGAACAAGGTCAAACCATCGGGATTGTCGCAACGCTCATTGATATCTCTAGAGAAAGCCCAACAAATTCGCACCAAAAAAACTCAAAAAAACAAACGTCTAGGCAGAAAAAACTAGCACTGTATACAGACATGGCAAAAGACTCCATTCATAACATCACCACCGAAACATTCATCTCATTTATTTATGATTACTTCGAAAAAATCATTGGTTGTATGCCTGGTAATGTCTATTGGCTCAATAAGGACTCCATTTTCCTCGGCTGTAATGACAATGTGGCCAAGATGCTAGGCCTTAGTTCCAGAGATGATATTATCGGCATGACCCATGCAGAAACCGCACAATTAACGCACTGGTCAGAAGGACAAGCCGAATCCTTTGAACGTGATGATAGAGCTGTTATCACGACAGGCATACCCAAAATTAATGTTGAAGAACCACCCATAACAGATGTGAATGGAAGAGAAATTTATTTTTTAACCAATCGCGTGCCACTACGAGACTCTAATAATCAACAAACTATTGGTATTGTAGGAATCTCCATCGACATCACCGATCGTAAAAAAATGGAAGTCGAACTCAAAAGGGCCAAAGAAGCTGCTGAACTAGCCAGTCATGCTAAAACGGAGTTTTTAGCTAATATCAGTCATGATATCCGCACACCGTTATCTGGCATCGTGGGCATGGCTGAAATTCTTGAAAATGAAGTGGCGACACCCATTCAGAAAAAACATGCGCATGATTTGGGTCAAAGTGGACATGAGTTATTAAACATGCTGAATGAAATTCTCGATGTCGTACAAGCAGATGAGCTGACCTCGAATGATCTCTATCTTGCTCCGTTTAGTATTCGGCATCTTATTCAAGGCATCATTAATCTAGAGCACCCTTCTACCATGGTGAAGGAAATTAAGTTGCTCTCTTATATTGATCCCAATATCCCTCCTATTCTGATCTGTGATCATAAAAAACTCTATCATGTTCTTCTAAATTTAGTAGGCAACGCCATTAAATTTACCAATATTGGTCAAGTTGAAATCAAAGTCACGTTGCTTGAACAAAAAAATGATGAAGTTATCTTAAAGTTTCAAGTAATCGATACTGGAAAAGGAATCCCTCCAGAATTGATTGATAATATTTTTGAACGATTTTTTCGAGTGGAACCCTCTTATAAAGGGCGCGATAAAGGCCATGGCTTAGGATTACATTTTGCACAATCCTATACGCAGCTATTAGGAGGGGAAATCGCCGTAGCCAGTCAAGTGAATGTTGGTTCTAATTTTTATTTCACCCTTTCTATGCAAATTGGAAAAATGGACTCCTGTATCCTAATGCCCGAAGCATCCTCACAGGAAGCCAGCCCTATTTCTACTGAAATATTCGAGCATACTTTACAAATACTCGTCATTGAAGACAATAAAATTGCACTCAACATTGTAGACTTGATGTTAAAACAAGCAAAACTTTCCAGCACCCCAGTTACCAATGCAGAAGTCGCTCTAGAACTTGCGACCACGCAACATTTTGACTTCATTTTTTCCGATGTAGGATTACCAGGCATGTCTGGTATTGAATTTGCTAAGCAATTACGTGCTTTTGAAACAGAACATGGGAAACCAGCTGTACCTATTGTGGGTTTAACTGCACATGCTGAGGGCAAAATTCGCGATGAATGCATCGCAGCTGGGATGAATGATATCACGATAAAACCGTTAACGTTATCCACTCTCAAAACAATTATCTACAAATATTCAGGGTCTTCCACGAAATGATAGACTTCTACAACAAAACCCACGTACAATCCCAACGCTAACGCTTATTGGGCTAAAAAAAACCAAACGGTTAATGAAAGAGGCCGGCGTTTTTGTTCGCTACCGTAAAAAATATAAGATAACAACAAATAGTAAGCACAAAAAACCTTTATTTGAAAATGTACTTAACCGTCAATTTACTGTCGCAGGTCCTGATCAAGCTTACGTATCAGACATCACTTACATTAACACCCAAGAAGGCTGGTTATACTTGGCTATTGTAATTGATTTGTTTTCCAGGAAAGTTGTTGGTTGGAGTATGAGTTCTCGGATGCCGGCGGAGCTTGTTTGTGATGCGTTGAGAATGGCTATTTGGCAACGTAAACCTAAGCGAGGTTTAATCGTCCACTCTGACCGCGGATCACAGTATGCGAGCCATGATTACCGAAAATTATTAAAGATGTATGGTTATGTTGGCAGTATGAGTAGAAAAGGCGAGTGTTGGGATAACGCCGTGACGGAAAGCTTTTTTAGAAGTCTCAAGCAAGAGCGGGTTCAATGGCGGCACTATTTAACACGGTATGCAGCGCAACAAAATGTGCTGAATTATATTTCCATGTTTTATAACAGCTATCGTTTGCATTCATATCTGGGTTATATGAATCCAAACCAATTTGAAAGTGTGTGGATAAAAATGAAAAAAGTTGCTTAACCAGGTGTGTGCATTTGCTTGACCACGTCAAATAGTCATGTACCTGGATATTGATAATTTCAAAGACATTAATGATCAATGGGAACATAGCTTCGGTGATGAGGTCATATGTGCTGTTGCAAATAAATTAAACAACTGCTCACGCACCGTCGATCTACTTGCTCGCTTATCTGGCGATGAATTTGCAATTTTGTTAGAAGATATGGCCAGTAAACAAGAGATATTAGATATTGCAAAACGCTATCTCACCATGTTTTCTGAACCACTGCAGATCGATAATACAACGATACAAGCCACACTCAGTATTGGTATTGCGTTGTACCCGGAGCACGGAGCAACAGCCCAAGCGATCTTACAACATGCGGATGAAGCCATGTACCTGGCTAAAAAACAAGGAAAAAACCAAATAGTGTTATCCTAAAAAGTACACTTTAGGTTAAGGTATATTTCCTCAAATATGACATCGATCCGTTTGGGCTGAGAAAGCGCGCCAGCGCTGCCGAAGCCTCTACTGTGATTTAGGCTTCGAGACGTAGCTTCGCTACTCCTCAGCCCGAACGGATTTCTAAAATGAGCTGTAGATTAACGCTTAATTTTTAATCTACTTGCGTATTACGCAATTATTTTGCGTGCAAAGTATTCTTCTCCGTCGTTGCGAGCGTTAGCGAAGCAATCCACGGGTTTTTATCAATACTGAAGATGCGTTAAGATCGCTGCGTTGCTTCACTTCGTTCGCAAAGACGACAATTTTTGACCTATTTTCAAAAATGTATGTCCGCTTGCGCGGGAATAACACAGATATTTAAACACTCTCGAAATCTTATTGTTATTTATTCCAGTTATTGGGATAATGTGAGCTAATTTTAAAATCTTTATCGAAACAGGCCCCGGCATGAACATTGGTTATCAAACTAAAGTACTATTATCAGCTATTTTTTTCTTTGGCATCGCAAATGGCTTGCGCGCTGAGTCCTTACCAGAAGCCTCATTAACGCCACCACCACGGATTATGGGCAATCATCCTATTGTTACTCCTTCGGCACCTAGTTTGAATGCCAAAGCTTACATCTTGATAGATATAGATAGCGGCAAAATCATTGCAGAAAAAAATAGTGAGTTACAATTACCACCCGCTAGTCTCACCAAAATGATGACCTTGTATGTCGTCTCTCGTGCTCTGAAAGCCGAGCAAATTCATCTCAGTGATCCCGTGCGCATCAGTCAAACCGCTTGGAAAACGGGTGGTTCCAGAATGTTTATCAAAGAAGGTCAAGAAGTTACCGTTGAAGATCTCCTCAAAGGTATCATTGTGGACTCTGGAAATGATGCCTGCGTGGCGTTGGCTGAACATGTCGGCAGTAGCGAGTCGAGCTTTACCGATATCATGAATCAACAAGCCAAAGCACTAGGTATGAGCCATTCTAATTTCACAGACAGTACAGGTTTGCCGGATCCTAACCATTATACAACCGCTAAAGATTTAGCCGTATTAGGCCGCGCGCTTGTTCGTGATTTTCCTGAGTATTATCATTGGTATAAACAAAAATGGTTCACGTATAACAATATCCGTCAACCCAACCGTAATCGCTTGCTATGGCGCGATAATTCCGTAGATGGTATCAAAACTGGTCATACCGATGAAGCTGGATTCTGTTTGGTATCATCCGCTAAACGCAATGACATGCGTTTACTAGCTGTTGTCCTGAACGCTCCCACAGATTCTACTCGTGCTGATGACAGCCAACGGCTGCTTAATTATGGATTTCGCTTTTTCGAAACACACCAGCTGTTTAAAAATGGCCAAACTGTCACAGAGCTACCTGTTTATAAAGGCCTCTCTCAGTCTACCCATTTAGGGATACCGCATGAAACATTTATTACCGTTCCTAGTGGGCAATATCAGCGACTCAGTATCACAACGAATGTACCCAAGTATCTTGAAGCACCGCTACAAACGGGACAACAAATTGGTGAATTGGTCATTCAATTTGATGGACGAACCGTAGAGACGCAACCTCTATTTGTGCTCGATACTATCGCGCAAGGCGGCTATTATACTTGTGCAAAGGATACAATGCGGTTGATGTTCAATCATTGGTTCGGCTAGCAAGTACTATGACAAAACAAACATTGATGACGTTTCCGTGTGAGTTTCCGCTGAAGATTATTGGTAAATCCAGCCCAAATTTTCTTGCGGAAATCAGCGCCATCATTCGAATGCATTATCCTCTGACCGCAGACGCTGCCATCACCGTCCATATGAGTGAACAAGGCAATTATCAAAGCATTTCTGCGGTTATCGTTGCTGTAAATCAAGAAGGATTGGATGCGTTATATCAAGATTTAACGCGTCATCCAGATATACAGATGGTTCTCTGATGCGTGTGAAAGAACTAGGTCGGCAAGACTATCACCTCGTATGGGAAAATATGAAACAATTCACCAGCTCTCGGCACGCCGAGACAGACGATGAGTTGTGGATATTAGAACACTTCCCTGTGTACACACAAGGACAGGCGGGGAAACATGAACATGTGATCAACACGGGCGATATTCCCGTCGTACACTCAGATCGCGGTGGACAAATCACTTACCATGGTCCTGGGCAATTGATTGCTTATGTCTTAATGGATTTGAAGCGTCGTCAACTTGGCATCAAAACATTGGTTTGTGAATTAGAACAAATGTTGATTGATTTATTAGGCACCTATCATATCCCTGCTCATCGGCAAGCACATGCGCCCGGCGTATATGTTGCGCAAAAAAAAATTGCGTCGCTTGGGTTCAGGGTAAAAAATAACTGCAGTTATCATGGCATTGCTTTAAATGTTGATCTTGATTTGAAACCCTTTCAAGGCATTCACCCTTGCGGCTATCAACAGTTGAAAATGACACGAATCAAAGAGTATGATGATAAGATAAGTCTTGCTCACGTGCAGAAAGCTTTTATTCAATTATTTTTAGATAGGTTTGAAGGTAAGATGTTACGGAGACCATTGGATGCATCTTTACGCTGACTATATTGTCCCAATAACTGAATGGCTTCACCATCACCCTAATTACGCGTTGGTTTTTACTTTTTTTATTGCGTTATTAGAGTCCCTAGCCATTATTGGCACACTCATTCCTGGCTCATTAACGATGACTGCTATTGGCATTTTAGCAGGCTCTGATGTCATGCGCTTGGATCTCACTCTCATGATTGCTGCGCTGGGCGCCTTTATGGGTGATGCGTCCAGCTATATGCTAGGTGCTATTTATAGCGAAAGTCTTAGTACCTTATGGCCCTTCTCGCGTTATCCCAATATCCTGCGCTATGGCCAAGATTTTTTTGATCGCCATGGAGGAAAAAGTGTCCTTATTGGCCGTTTTACCGGTCCATTACGCTCTATCACCCCTATCATCGCCGGAATGATGCATATGCCACGTTGGCAGTTTTTTTCTGCTAATTTTATTTCCGCCATTGGTTGGTCAATTTTATATATTATCCCTGGCTATATCATTGGCGCAGCCAGTCATCAGCTCTCAGCCGCAAGTGCACAACGTTTATTTGCTTTTGTCATGGGCATCTTAATCACGATTTGGATTGCAAGCCTACTGCTAAAATATTTAGCAAGAACCTTGAATCTATGGTTTGCGTTACATGTGGATAAGCTTTGGCGCTGGTCCAGCAAAAACAAGACCACGAAATACTTTATTAAAAAATTGATTCATAAAAAGGACCTTCAGCCTCAGAAAGTACTCAGCTTGTCTTTGATTTGTCTAGGATGCCTCATCATTACATTGTTATTGTGTATACTAGTCTACCAGGGTTCATGGTTGAATCTCATTAACCAGCCCATCACTTATTTTCTGCAAACATTACGCACGCAATGGTTAGATACCCTTTTCATCACCGCAACTTTCATCTTCAACCCCATATCGCTCATCAGCTTATGCATCATCATTGCTATCCTAGCAATGTCTGTGCGAGATTGGCGATTCTTGAAATATTGGATCAGTTTGCTGGTTATCACAACCATGTTAACCTGGTTGTCATCTCACTATCTGTTTGTTCAACCTCCCATTCGATTATTTTCAGAACCTATCCCCGCTCTGTTTCCAGCTGTTCATTTAACGATTGCAACTGCGTTGTGTGTGTTTTTAATCAATTATTTATTGAAAAGAAAGCGATCATCCCCTATTCACATCACAATTGGTTTTTTGAGTATCTGTTTGGTTCTAAATGGCGTCGCAACGCTATTTTTGGGTGATAATTGGTTAAGCTCTATTTTAGCTGCCTATAGCCTTGGTGCTAGCATAGGCTTACTGCATTGGATCTGCTATAGACGTAAATCATTCCCAATCTATGCTTTGCCCAAAGCCATTCTAGTGATTATCTGCGTATTCCTCAGCACATTACTCTATACCGTTACCTATCAATATACCGTAGCACTTTCAAATCATACGCTCAAATCAAAACAATATACCGTCAATCACGATACCTGGTGGTATCAATATGACGAGCCTATTTTACCGGTCTATACAACCAACCGTATCGGGAGGCGAATTGGGGTCTTCAATGTTCAATATGCTGGTTCGATAGAAGAATTGGAAACAAGATTAGAAACATGCGGCTGGAAAAACCAACCTAAGTCGTTTCTCTACTCCCTCATCATTCATGCTGAAGGACGTTATACGACTGAAGAGCTCCCATTTATGGAACAATTGTATCTCAACAGAAATCCCATGTTGACCATGTCTTATCGCACTGTCAAAGATGATAATCTCTATATCCTGCGCTTATGGCAATCCAATTATCATTTGATGCATTATGAGGAACCCATATGGCTCGGCAATATTATATTAGCGAGAAAAAAATCGCATGCTGATTCATCTTTTACCCAGGACTCTAAAGCTGATCGGTCACTTTTATTTGTACATATCTTACCAGCCGTACACGATTATCAAATCGCGCGTATCGATGTGGAAGATCCTCATTTTAAAGCGTTACCTTATGAGATTCCGTCTGAATTGCTGATTATTAAGAATTGACATCTGAGGTTTCATCAAAACGTGAAGACCTATATCAAACTCTGCTTATGATCCCAGCAAAAACGAGGTATCTTGAGATAAAATGCTAGGCAACAGTGGAGCGTGTTGCCTAAAATTAAACTAAAAAATCCTGATTTGTTTTTTGATACGTATTTTTCAAATTATCCTGAATAACGATGGCTTTTTTCTGTATAGGAGCCAAATCACACTCCTTTTGCAAAATACCCGTTTTAAAATACCAGCCACGAGGTAGTTTGAGACGTGCGCTTAAATTCAATAGATCCTTTTCTGTCAGAGTACCAGGTATCAACGTAAACGACTGCATAACATAGACAGCACCTGCTGGATCGATTAATTCATATACTCTGCTTCCTGCAGAGATAACCCAAGTTGTTTGGTGCTCTACATGATGCTCATGATAGGGTCGTGAACCGTGCAAGGTTTCACGTATAGAAATATGCAATGCAGCGCTTTTTCGCATAGCTAGATTTTGGAATGTTCTGGGAGCATTATTCATAAACTCTGCATTTTTAGCCCCATCAACAGAGAGTTTTCTTGGACCATTCAATACAACATAGGTTGCACCCGTTTCCTTCTGAATATTTCGTTCTGTTATTTTTTTCCATTGCTCCTCAGGACAGTCATTTAAGCTAATAGTGTTATAAATTTCCAGAACTGAAGCTGATGTGGAAATAATCACCTCACAAAAACGTTTGCCGCGCAAAGCACTAGCTTGTACCGCAAATGCTGGGGTCCATACTATATCCAAAATGCAATTCAGTAATATAGATATCATCATTATGGATTTGAACGTTTTGATATACGATTTCCTAATAGGCACATATAACATGTTATTCTCCTTAATAACTTCGTCTCTATCACTCTGTCATTAATTATATAAATATACAAGCCTTGCACATAACACGAAATATTTGTCCTATTGTGTTATTTTTGTTAAGATAAATTTATATCCAACCCTGTTGTAAGATTATGAAAAATATCCTTTT
>CAISKC010000354.1 GCA_903885895.1 uncultured Legionella sp. | reverse complement strand
AATTTCTTCGCTTGCAAAAACAACGGAATATTAGGTGATCACACTAGGCGATAATCGGTGATCACGTTCGCAGGAATACCCAAGTGGTTCTGATGATAAATTACAAGCTGATCTTACGGTTTCAACGGGATCGGTTCCTCATGCTGAGGATCACATGAGATGGTGCTAGGGACATCGTTTTTTAGTTAACTGATTCAAAATAGTTCCGATGTGATTATACAATGTAGAAATATGTCCTTCTTGTTCAAATAAGTGTAATTGAGCATTGGGTAATTTATTTTTGTATAGTTTAGCGTGTGAGATGGGTACTTGTGTATCTAGTTCGCCTTGCCAAATTGCGATATGAGTATTAATTTTTTCTAAATCAAACCCCCATGGAGTTAAGATCAATCGGAGTTCTTGCGCGGGTCCTTGGGCTCCTTGATGGAATGCTTCCGTTGATGCTTCAAGCATGGTGTTCAAACGCATGGGATCTTGAAGGATCATTTGATCGACCGAGGGTAATTGATGAATCATTTTTTGATACATTTTTTTTCTTAGGTTTTTAGGAAGTTTAAACATCATTTGTTGTAGCGTCATCATGATGCGTGCAAAGCCAGGAATTGTCCTTATAAAGGAGCTGAAGATCCGTATTCCTCTAGATAGGCCAATCTGTGTTTCTGGAATGGTAGTAGGGGCCATGCCTGAAACAAGAGCAACATTTGTGATGCGTTCTGGTATCGCATAAGCACATGCCATAACAAATGGCGCACCGCCGGAATGTCCCAAAATAGAAAGTTTTTCTACTCCAAGATGATTAGCCAAAGCTGTTATATCATCGGCCCATGAAAGGAGCGTGTGGTGTTGATTGAAAGATGATAATCCCATGCCCGGCCTATCAATGCCAATCAAGCGGCAGTGATGAATTTTAGCAAGTTCATGAAAATCAGCAGCCTGTAATCGTGATCCAGGAAAGCCGTGAAAGTAGAATACGGGGTGGTATGCTGAATCTCCATATTCTGCATAGCTAAGCTGACGGCCGTCTGGTAGCTTCATGATTAAACTGTCTGTTGTCATAACAATACCCCTTTCAATAAACTAGCTCAGCCCATGATTTGAAAAATATAGAAAATCCAATAACTTGAGTTTAGCTATTTTTCCCAGAACCGTTCGCCCTGAGGAGCGTGCGTAGCACGCGTCTCGAAGGGTTCCTAAAGCTATTTTGATTTCCCCAAAGTTGATAAATACCGTATCTTTATATTTTTACTATCACATCATGAGTTATCTACTCTACATATGTGATCTAAAAGCACTTCATCGATGATCATCCAATATTGTGTAGTCTCAGCATTGTTGGGATCTAAACCTGCAGCGCAAATCAATGCTTTCCATAGCGTCCAAGCCCGACCACGAGCCCATGTGTCAGTGTCTAGCTTGAGAGAAGCTTGAAATGCTTTCCGACTGTTATCTTTGAATAATGTCCAGGCAATGGCTAGATCACAGGCAGGATCTCCAACGCATAATTGACCGAAATCAATAACGGCGGATAGTTGCCCATTTTTTACTAATAAGTTTCCTGTGCTGATATCTCCATGGACCCATACTGGAGATTGGTTCCAATCAGTCGCAAGAGCGGTTTCCCAAACATGCGTTGCAGTATTTGTATCGATTTTGTGTTTGAGCGTCTCGATAGCTTGTCGTGTTTCAGCATCATAGATTGACAATGCGCCGCCTCGATAGAAGCTGTGAGGTCCTGCTACGGGTCCATTGCTGACATCGATGCTTTGTAATGCGGTGAGAAATTGACCAAGGCTTGTGGCGAAGTCGTTTATATTATGGATAGGCGCAGATGCGGCAGATTCTCCCTCAAGCCAGCGGTAGACAGACCAATGCCAAGGGTAGTTCTGACTTGGTACGCCTAATGCTAGTGGTACTGGAATGGGAAGAGGGAGATGAGGTGCTAGCTTTGGGAGCCAGCGTTGTTCTTTTTCCACTTGTAACGCATAGTCTGCAGCGCTCGGCATGCGAACGAGCATGTGATCCCCTAAGTGAAAAGTTCTGTTGTCCCATCCGCTTTTGGCTACTGGATGAATAAAAAGATCGGCCCATTGTGGAAACTGAGTATCTATTAACTGGCGGACAAGTGTTTCATTAATAGAGACGTGTTCATCTGGCATTTGAATGTTATCCTCCGAAAACTCGTTAGTGACAAGTATACATCACCTAAAACAAGTCAATGTAACATCATCTCCTAATATGAGCTGGACTTTTGTGCCTAATGGTAAAGGATAATTAATATGATCATGTCCAATACCCTGTACTTTGATAACAGGTATATCACAGGAATAAGCAAAACGTTCTAATACTGGATTGACTAAAGACGATCCATTAGGTTCTTTACCTTCCGTGAAATCACCCAATACGATCGCTGCAATATCTTTAAAAAGACCGGATTGGCGTAGATGCTCTAACATGCGATCAATTCTATATCCTCGTTCCCCAACTTCTTCTATAAAAATGATTTTATCTCGTCCGTTCATTTGCCAAATGGTGCCAATACTTGTCTGTAATAGAGACAAATTTCCACCTATGAGGGTGCTCTCAATGGTCGTGTTTTTTTTAGCAGCAAGGTTTAAAGGTTCTCCACGAAACGCTATTTGTGTCCCTTCACCAAATATGAGTGATTTT
>CAISKC010000353.1 GCA_903885895.1 uncultured Legionella sp. | reverse complement strand
CGAGTTCAAACGCGGCACTGCAATCTTCTTCGGATAAATATGCGAGTAAATCAAATAAATCTTTTCCTCTTAAAATTTTCTCTTTTAATTTATTTTTCCATTGACTAAAAAACGCTGATATCATCGCTTTACTTAAGTGATTTATTAACTCACTTTCTGATTGATTTTCATCTATTTCTGGAAGTTCTATGCCCTCTTTTAATAACCTAAATCGAGTAGTATCGTATAATGGTTTTTTCGCTTGGTTTGGAACATAAACCAGTTGGGAGAATATATAAAATGCTGATAAAATATCAGAGTATCTAATCTGCCTCATTACCTCTGAATCTAACGAAGTTGGATATAATTTAATGGCTTTATCAAAACTTCCTAAATCAAAGCTTTGCGCATATCCATTATTATATAGCTCAATAGCATTCACACTTTCAGGAATATAACCAGGAAATACATATCCTCCATTTTCTAAGAGCATTAATTTTTCTGGTTTTACTCCGTCTCTAATATATCCATATTGAGCGTACATTAATACCGTATCAATTTGCTCTTTTATCATTTTCTTTTTATCTTCTGAAACATTCTCATCTATAAGTTCTATAGCTGATTTTCCAAAATCATCTTTTAGATAAGGGTTTGATCCACTTAAAATCAATCTTCGAATGAAATCATAATCAATATCAGGCGCATTCATGCGAATTGCGCGTGTCAATTTGTTAAATCCATCCTCGGCTGAAGTTTGATTTTGCAAAATATAGTGCTCTCTCCACTCAAGCGCACTACCGATGGCTTTTGATACTATTTTATCTGCTCGCGCTTTATCTACTTTTTCAGCCAAATCAAATATCGTTTCATTTTGTGCATTTCTAAGATATGGATCACCACCATTGACGATCATGATATACAATCGTCTGGCGATAAGCTCCCGATCAAACTCAGACTCTAAAAACACGTGATGAAGCATTGTGTTCCCATCTTGATCACATTCATTTAAGTGCAGAGATTGACTTGCTATAGCATGTTGAAACAAGTCGCTATGCATAGTCCCAATCAGTTTTTCAGAATAAATTTCTGCCCCTAATTCTCCAGAAAATGAACAACTTATCGTAGAAGGATCAAATCCACTTCGACCCGGTATTTGATTTTGTAAAGGTCGACGATTTATCGCCTTTGTATCAGCATGAGAGACCGTTGACAGTGTGTATTTATCATTCCTACCTATAGAAGCCGAAGTAATCACATGACTACACAGCAAAGGGACTTCTTTTCCAATTGATTGTAGTTGACTAATGAGCTGATGAACTTGCTCTCGCTCTACGCCTTTCCCATGATCAAAACAAATACCCAGACTCACAATAAATTCTTTTCCATCTGAACGCGCTACTTTGATAGCAGATTCGTGTTGATTAGCGTCATTTGTAGAGACTTTTGTATCACTTAAAAGCATGTTTGGTGAATAGTCTGGGTTATCAGAATCTGCTTTGTTTAAATAATAGGTAGTTCTGTCAGGTTTTTGATATAGTGGGTCGCCACTATGATGATTTTTCTTAGAAAAATGATGTAGCAATGCACTTTTATCTGGAGATGTTGGTGATTGAACATACAATCCACAATTATGAACACCTCCATCTGGCCATAATACTGGGAACGTCGCTAATACTAAATGTATATCGGGAGGAAAATCACTGATGATTTCAAATACTTTATTAATAATTTCTTTATATTCATCAAGTGTAAATGGTGTGTTACTAGGATAAAACGTAAACTCATCCGTAATTGCACGCGCAATAGAGCTTGGTGTCTTGTGCTCCAATGTGCGAGACGCGATGGATTCAATTAAATTAAAAATAGGTAGTAAGCGATTAGAGGG
>CAISKC010000352.1 GCA_903885895.1 uncultured Legionella sp. | reverse complement strand
TTGCGGCACCATCATGAACCTCACCAATTTTATGCGAAGTTCCGGTGTAAAATAAAACACGCTCAGTTGTCGTGGTTTTACCGGCATCTACGTGTGCTGCAATGCCGATGTTACGGTATAGTTCTAATGGGGTAACTGTCACGGGATGATCCTCTCAATTCTTAACAACTAGTTCCACCGGAAATGCGCAAATGGCTGATTCGCTTTCGCCATACGGTGCACTTCTTCACGTTTCTTGACTGCCGCACCTTTATTTTGTGCAGCATCAACCAATTCGCCAGCCAAGCGTAGCATCATGCCTTTTTCACCACGTGCACGTGCTGATTGCACAATCCAACGCATTCCAAGGGCAATACTCCGATCCAACTTTACTTCGATAGGAACCTGGTAGGTTGCTCCGCCAACTCGTCGGGAACGCACTTCCACGGTAGGTCTCGCATTATCAAGAGCTGTCTCAAAATAGCCAAGCATAGTGTTTTTGCTACTGCCTCCGCCTTCGGAGCCTTCACCGTCATCACTGTCTTTTTTTGCTTTGCGCAATTTATCTTGCAAAACATCTAAGGCACCATAAATAATTTTCTCAGCAGTAGACTTCTTGCCACTCACCATTAACACATTGATGAATTTCGCCAACAATTCACTGTGATGCTTTGGATCTGGTAATATTTCTCGCTTCGGGACTTCTCTTCTTCTTGGCATAGCATATTCCTAAGTTTCAGATTATTTTGTCGTCTTGTCTTTCGGTTTTTTAGTACCATACTTGGAACGCGATTTCATTCGACCCGTAACACCTGATGTATCCAAGCTGCCACGTACTGTGTGATAACGCACCCCTGGTAAATCCTTCACCCTACCGCCACGAATCAACACTACAGAATGCTCTTGTAGATTATGGCCTTCTCCACCGATGTATGAAGAAACTTCAAACCCGTTGGTCAAACGTACCCGAGCAACCTTTCTCATCGCTGAGTTAGGCTTTTTAGGTGTGGTAGTATATACCCGCGTACAAACACCGCGGCGCTGAGGACATGACTCCAAAGCTGGTACATTGGTCTTCTTTTTTGTGTTAATTCGCGGTTTTCGCACAAGCTGATTGGTGGTAGCCATGTCGCATAAACTCCAACTTTTACAGATTCATTACACTTTGTATAAAATAAACAGACAAAAATATCCTGTCACGTACAAAGAACTTACGTATTAAGAGGGCGGATTTTATATAGTCCATCAGGTGTTGTCAAGGGGCTACATACAGGACTTACATAAAACATCGTCTCTTTTTTGTAAAATGACCCCTTTTAAACCAATTGGTTTATATAGAAATCACACTCTATCATAACGCATAAAGGTTAAATCATAAATATTTTTTTCATCTGCTGCAAATTCTTTTAATATGGTTATTGTCCATAATTTAACATCAAACTTTGGAAAAAATACATCTGCTGAAAATTTATGGTGAATCCGTGTCATATAGATACATTGTGCAATAGGTAGAAAGTGCTTATACACAGAGCTACCTCCTATCACCATAACATCAGGATCATATTTACATAACGCAAGCGCTTCTTCTGCCGTATGCGCAATCTCTACACCAGGTATCAGAATCTCTTGTGTTGTCAGCACAATCGAACGACGTCCCGGTAAGGGTCTGCCAATAGATTCATAGGTGCGTCGGCCCATAACCATAGATTTGCCCATCGTTTGTGCTTTAAAAAAGGCTAGGTCCTCTGGTAGATGGCACAATAATTCCTGCCCTTTACCAATACCGCCTTGTTCATCCACCGCTACTATCAAACTAGTCTTACTCACGATGCTTTACTATCTCCGCTGCCAGATTTACTGCTGCCACCAAGGATTGGGCAGAAGCGCGCCCTGTGCCGGCTAATTGCAATGCTGTCCCATGATCAACCGATGTCCGAATGAAAGGCAAGCCGCAAGTTACATTCACTGCTTGACCGAAACTTGCATATTTTAATACAGGTAACCCCTGATCATGATACATAGCAACCATCACATCGCAGTCCTTGGCTTCTAGAAATGCTGTATCAGCCGAGTAGGGTCCCTGTACTGCCATGCCGCGTTGCTGACAGGCATGAATCACAGGTCGAATGACTGTTTGCTCTTCCTGACCAAGATATCCATCTTCGCCCGCATGAGGATTGAGCCCCAGTACTCTTAGGACTGGATGCGCAATACCAAAATCATGTTGGAGACTTCGATATAAAATGTCTAAATGTTGCTGTAATCGTTCCTGGGTGATTGCCGCCGGCACCGCATAGAGAGGCAAATGCGTCGTCACCAAAGAGACGCGAAACTGCATACTGGTTAAGAGCATCACAGTTTGTGTTGCAGTCAAATCAGCAAAAAACTCTGTGTGCCCGGTAAAAGAAATGCCTGCTTGATTAATGATAGCCTTGTGTACCGGTGCTGTGACCAATGCAGCCGCTTTCCCTTCTAAGCAAAGCCGTGCTGCACACGTCAACATATCTACCACATAGCTCGCTGCAGCAGGATTCAAAACCCCTGCGTTGACTAACCCTGAGCAACGTATTGGGTATACCAGTAAATGTTGTGGGCGATGCTGATAAGGGGTCTCAAACTGATACTCCTCTATCTTGATACTTTTTCCCAGCAATGCAGCACGCGCCCGTAACACATCTGGATCACCTAACACCACAATCGGCAAAGCATGATCCAGTAAGTCTAAACACAAATCTGGCCCAACTCCCGCAGGTTCTCCAGAGCTAACTATGATTGGTCGCATGGTCACTACTCATGCTAAATTCTTTTCAAGAATATTCACATACGATTGAGCACGCATGGTCTGTTTCCAATTTTGTACCGTTTCATTGAATTTTCGTTGTTGTAAAAACATTCGCACTTGCTGGCGTTTGAACGCGTCAGAATCATCGACTTCTTTACGCTCCAATACTTCAATCAAATGCCACCCATAAGCCGTTTTAACAGGCTTGCTGACTTTATTCAAAGGCAAAGTCGCCATCGCTTCAGCAAATGGCTTCATCAACTCTTCTGCAACAACCCAACCTAAATCTCCTCCTTTGGCTGCACTGCCTGCATCCAAAGAATACATTTTCGCCATATTAGCAAAATCTTTTCCCGATTTAAGTTGTTCGTATATATTATTGACTTTCTTCACTGCTTCAGCATTTGTCATATTGACATCTTGCTTTAACAATATGTGCCGCACATGAGTTTTCGTCACACGATGTTGCTCTTCATTCTGACTCATCGCCACTAATTTGAGTAATTGAAACCCATTTCCAGTTCGAATCGGACCCACCACTTCACCTATTTGCATATTCTGCACATAGTGCGAGAACACTTCTGGCAACTCTGCCAAATGCCTCTCACCTAGGTCACCACCTTCTAAGGCATACTCATCACTAGACTCCGCAACCGCTATCAAACTAAAATCATCCCCTTTTTTCAATTTTGCTAACAGTTGCTGAGCCTTTAACTTAGCACTCGTGATTTGCTTCGCATTGGGTGCTTCTGGGAGCGGTATCACAATATTTTGCACATGAAATATCACTTTCGATTTATCATTGGCTAATTCATGTTTGATATAGTCATCTACTTGCTGTGGTGTAACGGTAATCTCATGTCCCACGATCCGTTGCTGCAACCGAGCGATGAGTATTTCTTTTTGTAAATTCTCTCGATAACCGTCCCAAGTCATCCCTTCATTCAGAATGGCTTCGCGCAATTGAGTCAAATCTAATTTATTATCTTCCGCTATTTTAGCAACCGCAGCATCCAATTCTGTGGCATCCACAGTGATATCGTTATTTTTAGCCAATTGTAACTGCAAATCTGTATCAATCAAATGCTGTAACACTTGCTTACGCAAAACAGTATCCGTAGGGATTGCCACTTTTTTTGCAGTTAACTGTTTGCGCATCAATTCTGTTTGAATATCTAATTCATGCTGCGTAATCACATTGTTATTGATCACCGCCACTACCTTGTCCAACGCTTCAGCGGCCATGGCTAAACTAGACACCGACCAAAAAAGCAATGCAAATAATCCATGTCCCAACCGCATTTTCATCATAAATAAAAAACTCGTCATAAGGGTTTAAAATAAGATCCCAAGTCTAAGTTCTGTACTCCATTGCTGTCAACAGACTTTGTAGGTATTTGTATAATATTTGATTGATCAAGGCGTGTGTGAAACGTGGCGTGCCGACCATTTCCCTATGTCAGGTTGATTCATTAGCAATCACGACTACTTAAGTTTTCCTTCCTGCAAAACCATAACTTTATTCGTCAATTTTGCCAACGCCCTATCATGCGTCACAATAATCAAAGTCGTATTGAATTGCTGATTCAAATCCAGCATCAAATCAAAAACCTGAGCAGCAGTTTCTTGATCAAGATTCCCCGTAGGCTCATCAGCTAAAACACATTTTGGTTGATGCACCAATGCTCTAGCTATTGCGACTCTTTGCCGCTCACCACCCGACAATTGTGAAGGCTTGTGTTCTTCACGTTGCGATAATCCGACTTTGGCCAACATAGCACGCGCCTTTTTGTGTGCTTGTTTCACAGAGTTATCTGCTAATAATAATGGCATAGCGACATTCTCTAACGCAGAAAACTCCGGCAATAAATGATGAAATTGATAGACAAACCCAAGTTGTTGATTGCGCAAAATACAACGCTCTTTTTCTGTCAGCGTTTGCCAATCAACCCCCTTCATAAAAACATGTCCTGCTGTGGGCTGGTCCAAGCCCCCCAATAAATGCAACAACGTGCTTTTCCCAGACCCTGAAGAGCCGACAATAGCAATGCTTTCGCCCTGCTCCACCGTTAAATTAATGTCTTTCAGCACTTCTACAGTATGACACGATTCGTGATAGACTTTGCGCAGATTGTGACAATTTAAAATGGGCTTATTCATAATGTAACGCCTCAGCAATAATCGTTTTTGAAGCACGCCGCGCTGGATAAATGGTCGCACAAAAACTCAATAAAAGAGCAATAGAACAGATTTTCCATAAATCACTGAATAATATTTTTGACGGCAAGTAATCAGCACCATATAAATTAAATGTAAACAAAGAAACATTGGAAAACTGTTGCATAGCATGCACGATAACCGCTGCATTGCTAGCTAAAATCAAACCTCCGATCAAACCCATCGTTGTTCCTACAATACTGACCATCATACCTTGCGTAATAAAAATCCATAAGATAGTTTGAGGTGTGGCACCCATCGTGCGTAAAATGGCAATTTCGGCTTGTTTATCATTGACGATCATCACTAAAGAAGACACCAAATTAAAGGTAGCGATGGCAATGATTAAGACTAATACAAAAAACATCATGGTTTTTTCCATCGCCACTGCTTGAAAAAAGGCACCATACTGTTGCGTCCAATTGGTTACCCAATACTGACCACCAATTTGCTGGTAGATTTGATCAGATATCATGGGTGCTTGGTAAATCGAATGTATTTTCAGCTTAATACCGGTCACATCAGCACCCAATTGCATTAATTTTTGCGCATCACCCAAGCTGATAAAAGCCAGATTCTTATCAAAGCCAAACCCTGACCCAGCTGAAAAAATCCCTACAATGGTAAAACGTTTGAAGCGTGGCGTTGCGCCTACCGGCGTAACAGTAACCTCAGGGATGACCACGGTCACCTTATCCCCCAACATAACGCCTAGTTTTTCTGCCAAACCACGTCCGACAATCATCCCAAAATGCTGTAAATTTTGAATATCTCCTACGATGAGCTTATCTTTCAAATGATTCACAAACTGCTCTTTCTCAGGCAAAATCCCTGTTAGCATGATCGGCGCCACTTGCGCTTCAAATTTCAGTAGCCCCATCTGCTCTACAAAAGGCGCGGTAGCTTGGATACCTGGCATCTGAGCCAATTCTTTGGATAATATCTGCCAATCTTTAATGGGTCTGGCTTGGCCATTCACAATTACTTCCGGTGCCATACCAAAAAAACTTTTGTAAATCTGCTCATGAAAACCATTCATCACCGA
>CAISKC010000351.1 GCA_903885895.1 uncultured Legionella sp. | reverse complement strand
TCAACTATTCCAGCTTCTTTGAAGCCCTTTTTTCGCAAATGACAACTCGAGCAAGTCCCACAAGCCAAACCCTCATCGGTCGCTCTGTAGCATGACACGGTTTGTGCATAATCCAAACCAACTGCCACGCCCATTTGAATGGTTTCGGCTTTGGATTTATGAATCAGCGGTGCATCAATCACCAAAGGATGTCCTTCCACACCACGTTTCGTAGCCAACAATGCCAATTGTTGAAATGCTGCGATATACTCCGGTCGACAATCGGGATAATGAGAATAATCCACCGCACTCACACCTACTATAATCCGATCAGCGCTCAATACCTCAGCCCAACCTAAGGCCAAAGAGAGCATAATGGTATTTCGCGCCGGAACATATGTCACAGGAATAGCAGTAGAGTCTTGATGATCCGGCACCACCTGCTGATCATCCGTTAAAGCCGACCCACCCAAACGACCCACCGCGGCAATTTCCATCACATTGTGCGCAACAGCATACTGTTGCGCCAAACGCCGGGCAGCCTGTAATTCGGCAGTATGTTTTTGTCCATAATCAAAACTTAAAGCATAGCAAGCATAGCCCAAAGAATGCCCCCAAGCCAAACAAGTCGCCGAATCCATTCCGCCAGATAATAAAACAATCGCTTTGCTCATACTGTTATTTCCTCATTGGATGAATCGCCGGCACAATTTGCTTGCGTACTGGCTTCGGCCTAACATGTTTTTTAAACGCTACGATAGCCCGCCACAATGTTTCAGCTTGCCATCCTGTTTCGTGATTGGGATGATATAATACGGTCATAAAGGCTTGGATTGCGGTACGTAACGCATCATGTTCACCGAGCAAGGGTAACATTTCTGTAAAATGCCGCATATCTTTATCTGGCCACTGCTGATTACCCCAAGCCACCAAGGCCGATTTGATACGTGCCAGATCATTGGCCTTACATGCTGCACGCAAATCGCGATAAGGTTTGGATTTTCGTACACGCCAACGGAGTGCAACCACCAACAAACCCAGCAAACCCATGACGAGCACGCCGCCTATCAACACCTTAGGCTTCCAGTTCCAAGTAGGGGACAGAACCTGTTTAACGAGCGGCCTGGCTAATGAGTGAGGCTTGGATTTTGGTGCCAACAACTTGGGTTTTGTCACGGGATCAGATGGCGTAATCTCATAGGTTTTAGCCGGCAATTCAGCCATCTCCATTTTTTTAGTTTTGACATTAAACCAAGGCACTCGAATAGCAGGCAACACCACCTTACCCGCGTTAGAAAACACATAGGTCACTTTCACTTTGGTTCGACCCCACAACTCCCCTTGCTGGATCCGCGTGTCCTGCTCTGCTTGACCAGGATAAGTACGCACATCTGCATTATCTGGAAAAGGTATTTCTGGTAACAATTGTGCGACCAATCCCTGCGCTTGCAATACAATGGTCCGCACAAGGGTCGCACCTTGTTTAAATTTGGTTTCTGTTTGATCATCATGTTCTTGCAAACGGACCAATTTGGAAGGTAACCATTCGCGACGCACAGTATGCTTAGGTAACGGCTGAACCTGCAATGCCACCGCTTCGCCGGTTATCGTAACGGGCGTGGGAATACTGTCATAGCTCAATGCCTGCAGAGAAGGGGGCGTGATCAGCAGGGGACCGCTCTTTTGAGGAAATATGGCATAAATCTGTTCATCCACATGATACACCACCCCTTCACGTGTAGTTTGATATTCTTGACCAGTTCCCAATGGGAATAAAATCGCATCGTCCACTTGCGGTGCTTGATAACGGACATCCGCCAATCTGCTGCGCGTCATTAAACGGACTTTGTATAATATTTCCTGATGAAGATAAGGGGTTTTATTGTCCACGCTCACTGACAAAGTCGTTGCAGCCTGCAGATCCCCATCTTGCATAGACTTATCTGCAGGCGCTTGGACAGCAGCAGGACTCACATTTAATTGTATAGGGTCAGAAGACAAAGAACCGATATGAATAACTGGAATCGTGATTAATCCGGCATGCTTAGGTTCTAATACCAGACTCCACTGCCCTACAGAACGTGCTTGACCATTGATGATGCTGTATGACATCGATTGTTGTGTGGCCATAATAGTAAAATCAGTCTGTAACGCACTTAAATCAGGCGTCCCCTTCGCTGCACTGGGATCATAAGTCAGTGTCAATCTTACTTGTCGACCTAATTCAATCTGCGCAGCATCCAAATTTACGGCAATACCACTGGCCCATACCGACACACAACTTAGCCATAAACAACACGACAAGATGCTCCGTATCACAAAACGTGCCCAACTGTCATCATTAAATAAAGATATGCGCGCGACGTAGGCAAAGAGATTTACAATGATACGACTCATGATCCCGACCACCCACTTTGACGTTTCAAATGATCTCGCAAAAATTTCTCACGTAATAGATACGCAGGATCATCTGGTATCAAACGTAACCATTGCTCTTTTGCCTGTTGCTCTTCACGTTCTGAACGATTCGCCGGCTGTTTTTTCGCAGCTTTGTCCGTTTTGTCAGACTTATCCGTCTTCGGAGGCGGCTGAGTTGGCTCTGGTTTAGATTTTTTTGGAGATTCAGCAGGCTCATCTTTAGGTTTCTTTTGTTGATCTTGCTCAGATTTCGACGGCTCTGAATCTGAGTTTTTTGGAGACGAGGGTTGCTGCTGCTTTTGTTTATCTGACTGGGATGGGTCCTGTTTATCCGACTGTGGCGGCGGCTTGTCTGACTGAGATTTCTGCTGTTTTTCTAATAATTTTTGCACCAGCTGTCGATTAAACAAAGCATCTTGATGCTGCGCTTCGCGCTGTAAAGCTTGATTATAAGCCGCAATCGCCGGCTGATACTGCCCCATTTTTGCCAAGGCATTCCCGGCATTATAATAGCCTTCGGTTGTCTGCAATGCTCCGTAAGTCTGCGCAGCTTGCTGATAATTGCCAGCACGATAAGCGGCTGTAGCGCGCCAATCTGAGCGCTGAAACAATTTCTCAGCTTGTGCATACTCTCCAGCCTTCCATAATGTCTGAGCTTGTTGATCTTGCGTTAGCCACCAATCTCGCCATGTCATTGCATGCCCGGTTGTGACCAGCAACATCCATCCTGCTAAGATCATACACCAGTTCATGTTCCCATCCTCTCGAGCCAACCCCGACGAAATAATGGCAATAATAATATCAACCCAGGCAACAAAAACCAACGACCTTGGTCGCGCCACAGAGGCATATCATCTTGCTGATTGATTTGATAACGATGCTCAGCACGCTGCTGCCAAACCAACCACTGTTTCAGATCAGCATCCGAATCCGTTAAATCCAAGGTGTGGCCATGTCCCGCTTTGGCCAAGGGTGAAAATAGCGGTCGCGCTGATTTATAGGCCAATATTGGCATCACGGACACGGTGTAGCCTTCCGAGCTGAGTTTTTGCGCCGCATCCACCGCAGCAGCCGAAGGGACTTGACCGGTTAACACTAAGATATCACCAAAAGGTAGCCCAATATCCGTAAACAATGTTTTCGCTTCGAGGAGTGCTTGCTCCAAATGATTACCATCCACCGGTAAAATATTAGGGCTCAACGCACTCAAAAAAATATCGATTGTTTGCGCGTCATTCGTTAGGGGTGATACGACAAAAGGTTCACTCGAATACACCATCAACCCAAATTGCCCAGTCCCGGATTGGGCCAACAAATCATGGATTTTAAATTTGGCACGGCTTAAGCGATCGGGAGACAAATCTTTGGTCAACATACTACTGGATAAATCCAACAAAATCATATGCGGGCTCACATGCCGGTAGGTGGGTACGGTGTTCTTTGACCAAGTTGGGCCGGCCAAGGCCAAAACCATACAACAAAGGCTTGTAACCACGCCCATCACCACCATGCCACGCTGCACTCGACCATGATAGACCAATAAAGGCGCCAACAAATGAGCGTCACACACTTGAGACCAAATCGTCACCGCAGAACCACGCCGCAGTAACCGGATACCGAGCAACAGAATGGGCAAGATCGCCCACAACCATAATGGTCGCAAAAAATGAAATTCAGTCATTTTTTATCCCCTGCACCAATTGTCGCCATCCAAAACCCGCACGCTCTAACAATAAGCAGAATACAATCAAGAGGCCGAATCCTAAAAACCATGGGTAATAATCATATTGGGGACGAATGTCCGCTTGATCTTGCGCAACGCGCGTCATCTGATCAATATCGCCATAAATGCGTTCTAAAGACGCTTGATCCGTAGCCCGAAAATAATGCCCACCTGTACTCTCAGCAACTTCTTTTAAAGTAGCCTCATCCAACTCGGCAGCCCCTGACATACTCAAAAACAAGCCATCAAACGATCTAGGGTCCACGCTTGCATGCAGACCAATGGTATTAATTTGAATATGTTCACTACGAGCCAAAGTAGCTGCTTTGATGGGAGAGAGCACACCTGAATTGGAGACGCCATCGGTCAACAACACAATCATACGTCCTTCTGCCGGCACTTGCTGTAAACGCTTAATGGCCAAACCCAACGCATCACCAATGGAAGTCGATTTACCGGCCAAACCAACCGTCGCATCATCAATACGTTGCGCAACATTACGGCGATCATACGTCAAAGGTGTCAACAAATAAGCTTGTTCGCCAAATAAAATCAAACCAATTTTATCGCCAACTCGTTTATCGACAAATTGTTTGGCGGCACGCTTCACCGCAAACAAGCGCGTCACATGACGGCCATGATTCAACATGTCATTCACGCTCATGCTGGGAGAAATATCTAATGCCAACATAATATTATAGCTATCACGTACCAAAGGACGCGGTTCACCAACCCATTTGGGACCCGCCAACGCCACAATAAGAAAACACCAAGCCAGCATCAACCATAAAAAATGCTGGCGCTTAGCCACCATGGTTTTATCATGCTGAACGACTGTTTGCATAGCATGAAAAAAGGGTACTTTTAGCACAGCAGACAGTTGTGCTTTAGCCGGTGAAATCCATAACCATAATAAAAAGGGCAAAGGCAACAAACCAAACGCCCAAGGAAAGGCTAAGACGAACATGGCACCCCCCGTTGCTGGATCCAGGCACGTACCAAAGACAACAATTGACGCAAATCATATGCCTGTTCTTTCTGATATGGACAAAGTAATAAGGTATCTTCTTCAGGCAAAAAATCCAGCTTCTGACTGGTTGCATTCAAAAAAAGAATCCAGTCTTTGCCACAGAGTTGCGCCACTTGTTCGCGTGGAAAATAGGCCAAAGCAACCCGTTTTAATAATTCATTTAAATCAGCACTGGTTTGCTGTGCATTCGCATTTTGATAATACTGTTTCTCATACTGATTAAGCATACGGAGCGCTGCGCGCTTCACCCGTCCATGCCGATACCAACGCCACCCCCACCAAGTCGCCCCGATCAATCCAAGCAGCACCAAACCGATGACTACGTACCATCCCGGCGCAAAAGGCCAAAGACTCAACGCTGTCGGCTGATGAATATCATGCAATTGGTTCAACAGATCCGGCGTTTGACTCATCACGCCCCCAAACGCTGCGGAAACGTTTGTTTGACCAGCATCGCCAAATTCATCTCTCCAGTCACTTGCACATACTGCATCGGAATTCGTTGCATAGACTGCCGGATCGACGTCATGCGCTGTTCGCAATAAAATTGATACCCAAAGCGCACACTGTCAAGACTAGTATCCACTAACAAATCTGTTTGGCCATCAGTCATACCGTAGAGCTGGGGGAGCGGGGGCGCAAGTTCCAAAGGATCACAAATATGATAAGCCAATAAATCATGATGCCGACTGAGGCGTGCGAGGAGGCTTTCGTGACTAGGATTCCAATGATAAAAATCGGATATCACCACCACAATACTACCAGGTTTCAGCAAACGCTGCATTCGAGTCAGTGCTTGATTAAAAGCTTGCTCACCCTCATTGCTCGGCACACAATTTGCTTGCGAATAATGGCTGAGACCTGCCAAAAACGGCAAAATGCCTGCACGTCGCGTGCGGGGTGTAAATTCTTGATGCGCAAAGGGCGCGTACAACAATCCACCGACGCGATCCCCTTGCTGCGCAACCGTCCAAGCCAAAATGGCAGCCAAACGCGCAGCCACGACGGACTTAAAAGCCACCCGAGTTCCAAAAAACATAGAGGGATTGAAATCAACGACGAGCAAGACAGGGCGCTCACGTTCCTCATGATACACCTTCACATGAGGTCTACCGGTGCGTGCCGTCATCCGCCATTCCATATGCCGCACTTCATCACCAGCTTGATAATTCCGTGCTTCAGAAAAATCCATCCCACGCCCACGGATTTTAGACTGATGTAACCCAGCGCGCGCAGCATATCCCTTGGGAGGATAGCGCACTTGTTGTGCTTGAGCAGCCAGTGCGATCAGTTCCGCTACAGAAACAGCTAACCCTTGCATCGCATCACCTTAACTCCTATGGCACCGCCACGCAGCGTAATAATTCCGTAATAAAATGATCACAACGCACACCTTCAGCTTCTGCTTCATAGGTTAATAAAATCCGATGACGCAACACTTCATGCGCAACAGCGTGAATATCTTCTGGGGTCACAAAATCTCGCCCCGCTAGCCAAGCATGGGCTTTTGAACACCGATCCAAGGCTATCGTAGCACGCGGACTTGCGCCGAAACGTAACCAACGACCTAATGTTTCACTATGTAAGCTCGGATTACGGGTCGCCACGATGATTTGCACAATATATTTTTCCAAGGCTTCGCTGGTATGCACTTGCAGTACTTGACGACGCGCCTCGAATAAGACAGATTGCGGTAGGGGTTTGATCAACGGCTGCGCTGGAGTTTTGGCGGCGTTCTGTTGTGCCAAAGCTTCTTGTCGGGCCAGACCCAAAATCTCGCGCTCTACCAATTCATCTGGATAAGAAATCGTGACATACATCAAAAAACGATCCAATTGCGCTTCCGGCAAAGGATAAGTCCCTTCTTGCTCAATCGGATTTTGCGTGGCTAACACCAAAAATAATTCTGGAAGAGGATACGTTCTACTCCCAATCGTCACTTGACGCTCACCCATCGCTTCCAATAGTGCGGACTGGACCTTCGCTGGCGCACGATTGATTTCATCCGCCAAGACCATATTATGAAACACGGGCCCTGGCGAAAATACAAATGAGCCATTTTGGGGGTGATACACATCCGTTCCGGTCAGATCACCTGGCAGCAAATCTGGCGTAAATTGGATACGATGAAAAGATCCCTCTATACCAGCAGCCAATTCCTTGACTGCTCTGGTTTTAGCTAACCCTGGCGCACCTTCTAACAACAAATGACCATCCGCGAGCAACGCAATTAAAATGCGCGTCATTAATGCGGGTTGACCAAGTATCCTTGTATTCAAATACCGATGCAGCTCAGCAATTTGCGCTTGAATTGCTGTGGCCGCATGATTCTTTGTCTGTTCCATCACACTTTACCTCATACAATAGGTCATACGCCATCCAGAGGAACGGAATTATCTTTATTGTTCCTTTGCGATTTCAATCCGATCAGCCTGCGGGCCTTTTTTACCTTTGATCACAACAAAAGTAACCGGGATACCATCTTGCAACGCTTTAAAATCACGCGGACGTGTCGCTGCTACATGAAAAAAATACTCATGATCTTTTGCAATAATAAACCCAAAGCGCTTTTTGCGATCAAAAAACTTGATCACGCCCGAATGTCTTGCTTCAGTCGGAGCCGCTGCAAATAAATTTTTAAACCAGTTTTTAATACGTTTTATGCACATACCATCCATTCCTGTAATGGTCGCTTACGCGACAATAATTTTATATAAAGATCGATGGAAGTATAACATAGACCTAAATTAACCACCAACTGGCTCGTAAACCCCAGAGCCATCTCATCTAAATTTCAATATGAGACGACAAACAACCATATAGGGGCGAGCGGCGCGCGCCCTTACATTAAACATCAAAATACGTATGACCGGAAAAAAGGGCGACCGCCGGTCGCCCCTACGTTTAGATTGTATACATTGCAATTAAGATGCGTTTGCCCTGACATTGAATACCATACTTTGCACTAAACCACGGGATCTGTATAATCTTAATTATGTTCGTTTTTCTTTCATGGTTCATATGCCCCTTTTTTCTTGCATTGATCAGTGTATTGCCATATTGGATACCGCTCTGCAAACTGCTTTTCCTGTATCACAACGCGACACCACACGCGCCAATCCCGCCGACCATGTTGCAGAAAACTCATTAACAGTTGAACAAAAAAAGCTTGCTGCCGGACTAATGCGTGTCAATCATGCTGGCGAAGTGTCCGCACAAGCCCTCTATCAAGGCCAAGCATTGACCGCGGACAAAGCGACTATTCGCGACCATTTACAAGAAGCCGCGGCAGAAGAGATCGATCATTTGGCCTGGTGTGAACAACGCTTGACAGAACTCGAGTCCACACCCAGTATCCTCAATCCTATATGGTACAGTGCTTCATTTATCATCGGTGCTTTGGCAGGCTTAGCCGGAGATCGCATTAGCTTAGGATTTTTGGCCGAAACGGAAGAACAAGTTACTCGGCATTTACAACGCCATTTACGCATCCTGCCTGAGGCCGACCATAAAAGTCGTGCCATTATTAAACAGATGGTGATAGATGAAAACAACCACGCGCTGGCAGCTTATGCACACGGAGGTGCGGCCTTACCAGACATCATCCGAGCACTCATGCGTTGGAGCTCAAAGCTTTTAACGAAAAGTAGTTATTATCTGTAGAATCTATAGAGGCAAATGCCATGGAG
>CAISKC010000350.1 GCA_903885895.1 uncultured Legionella sp. | reverse complement strand
TCAAAGCGGGTTCTACTTTGGCAGCAGCGATGATGGCTTGAATGATACGGATGGTGATGTCGACACCTTGTGGCCAATGCTGAATATCGGCTTCATCAAAAATACTCACAGGGACGACTTCTTGATGCGATTTCAACATACTATGAAGCATGGCGCGTCGCACACCTTGTAGAGGTTCAAAGCCTTCTGGAGGACGCGCTTGAGCTTGGGCTGTTTGTTCCACATCAGCGCGAGTGATGAGCCCATGCTCGCCACTGCCGCGTACGTTGTTTAAATTAACGCCTAATTTTTTGGCCAAATGTCGCACTGTCGGTGTGGATTTGATCGTGTTTGTACTGGTCTGGCTGGAACCAATGATAAAATTATCTTCAGATACCGTTGTACTGACTTCCAAATTTCCAACTACGGTACCTTGGTCTGCTCGAGCTGTCTTAGTTTCGAAAGTAACCAATGAGTCGCCAGTTTTGATCACATCACCAGGCTTACCATGAAGATTCGCAATTTTTCCGGATTGCGGGCTTGGCACATCTACCACTGCTTTGGCGGTCTCCATTGAAACCAAAGGATCATCCTCATTGACGTAATCGCCAATTTTGACAAACCATTCATGGATCTCAGCATCAGGTAAGCCTTCTCCTAAATCTGGCAATTTGAAAATGTTCATCTCTCGGACTCCAAACTATGTAAGACACTGGTTTTGATGCGTTCTACGCTAGGTATATATTCTTTTTCTAGTTGAAAATATGGCATGATGATGTCATAGCCTGTCACTCGTTGCACAGGTGCTAGCAGATCACTCATGCAATGTTCCATCAATAATGCTGAAATCTCTGCTCCAACTCCACAGGTTTTTGCACCTTCATGAATGATAATACACCGTCCGGTTTTTTGTACCGATTGGATGATGGTTTGGATATCCAAAGGTTTGATAGTGGCCACATCAATCACTTCGCATGTAATACCATCATTGGCAAGCGCTGTAGCTGCTTGCATGGTTTCATGGATACTCGCTCCCCAAGAAACCAAGGTGATATCATCCCCTTCACGTAACGTGAAACATGTGCCAATGGGCAATGCTTCGCCATCATCTGCAACAGGCTGTTTGACGAGTCGATAGATTCGCTTCGGTTCCAAAAAAATGACTGGATCAGGATTTCTCATAGCAGCTAAGAGTAAACCGTAAGCACGTTTAGGTGAGGACGGTATGACAACTTGCAGACCAGGAATATGCGCAAATAGGGCTTCTGTGCTTTCTGAATGATGTTCTGGCGCACGGATCCCACCACCAAAAGGGGCGCGAAATACCAAAGGACAGTGCAAGCGACCGCGTGTTCGATTGCGCATCCGTGCCGCATGGCAAATGATTTGGTTCATAGCAGGATAAATGAATCCCATAAACTGAAATTCAGCGACGGGTTTTAATCCTTGAGTCGCCATCCCCACGGCCAAGCCTGCTATCATGGATTCTGCCAAAGGAGAGTCGAATACTCGGTTGCTGCCAAAGCGCTCTTGTAAACCAACTGTGGTGCGGAACACGCCGCCATTTTTGCCGACATCTTCCCCAAATATGACAATAGACTCATCAATAGCTAACTCATAGGCCAAAGCTTGGGTGACGGCTTCTGCAAGTGTGATATCAGGCATGATCGGCAGTCTCCAAGGCCATGGCACGTTGTTCAATCAAATAATCTGGAAGCTGTGCATAATGGTAATCAAATATGGCAGTGATAGGTTGTATAGGGCGTTGCAAATAAATATCGACTTCTTTTTGGATCAAGGTATTGCAGTCGGTGACTAAAGCTTCTTCTTGCGCTGTCGTCCATTGATGGTGTTGCTCTAAATAAGATTTAAAACGTGCCAAGGGCTCTTTCAATTTCGATGTTTCTACTTCGTCTGCAGGCTGATATCGGGTCGCGTCGTCAGCAGTAGTATGGTCAGACAAACGATAGGAACGTGCCTCAATTAACGTAGGACCTTCTTGTCTACGTGCTTTTTCGATAGCAGCGCCGATTTCTTGACGCATGGCTAATATGTCATTGCCATCGACCACCACACCTTGAAATCCAGCAGCGATGGCTTTTTGTGCGAGCGTTTGCGCAGCAGTTTGCAGCTTGAGTGGCACTGAAATAGCCCATTGATTATTATTAATAACTACGACAAGGGGTAATTTCCAAACCCCAGCCACATTTAATGCTTCATAAAAGTCGCCTTCGGAGGTACCGCCATCTCCGATGGAGACAACCGCTACGTGGTCTTCTTTACGATATTGAATGCTAAAGGCGACGCCAGCGGCGTGGAGGCATTGCGAAGCGATCGGGACACAAATGGGGAGATCTTTAGACTGAGGATTTTGAGGATAAGCACTGCCGCGTTCATCGCCCCCCCAATAAGCCAGAATATCAGAAAGCGCCACGCCGCGTTGAAATTGCGCAGCGTAATCTCGATAATAAGGTACGAAGATATCGGTAGGACGCATGGCATGCCCAATCGCCGTAGCAATGGCTTCTTGGCCATGCACGGGTGCATAAGTTCCCATTTTTCCGGTACGTTGTAAGGCAATCGCTTTTTTATCGAACAGTCGGGTTAAGACCATGGTTCGGTATAGTTGTTGTAAGGCGTTTAGATCCTTAGCAAAATCTGGAAGGGGCGCGCAAAGCTCTGCTTTATCATTGAGAACTTGCACATATGGGATAGAAAATTCAGCCAGAAGTTCAGTCATATTTATTATTATAATTTTTATGATGATGTTTTATCTTAACATGCGTCTTAATATTTTTCCTACGTTTGTTTTGGGTAATTCAGAGTAAAATTCAACAATTTTTGGAATTTTATA
>CAISKC010000349.1 GCA_903885895.1 uncultured Legionella sp. | reverse complement strand
GTACCGTATACCTGCCTGTAAAATAGCAGTACTTGCACGTTTTGCTAATACGGCAAAAATTACAGCCATTAACCGCTTGCCGTTTGAGCGTAAAATGGCGACGCTTGTTGCATTTGCAACTCATTTTGAATCTGACTCCCAAGATGATTCGTTAGACGTACTCAGTATGGTATTGCGCGACTTATTCTCAAAGGCCAAGCAAGAAAATAAAAATACACGATTGCGAACGCTTAAAGATCTCGATCAAGCTGCAGCCACATTAATTGATGCATGTAAGTTACTACTGAATCCAGAATTGTCTGATCATGAAATTCGAGAGACAATTTATACCGCAGTAGGTCATGAAGCGCTTGTTTATGCAGTTGAAAATGCTAGTGCCTTAATCAGGCCACCAAGGAATGTGTTCTATCATGAGCTCGAACAAAAGGAAAAAACCGTTCAGAAATTTTTACCTTCGCTCCTTCGAGTGATAAATTTTGATAGCAATCAGGCGGGGAAGCCTCTTCTTGCCAGCCTTGAATGGCTAAAAGGAAAACAAACGGATGAGCCGCCAATGGAGATCATTGGAAAATCATGGAAACGTAACATTGTTATTAAAGATGAATGCAGCATTATCAATTGGCCACAAGACGAATCACGACCCACTTACCGTAGCATCAAAAAACTTATAAACACTCAAGATGGTATCATTTTGCATAACGATAAACTTTTGTATGCTGATCTGATCAATAAAAAAATTACGCCTATCGTTGTACCAGAGAAAAAACAACGTCAGGTTGATAAATTGAAAAACTCCATTTTAAATATGGGGGATGTTCAAAAAAATGCGACTGATAAAGAGCTTTCATTAATAACATCAATAACTGCCCGGGATAGCAAAAAAACTACGATTAATCGTACAGCGTATACATTTTGCGTTCTTGATAAACTACAATCGGCATTAAAACGTAGGGATGTGTTCATAAGTCCCAGTTGGCGGTATGCCGATCCAAGAGCCAATCTTTATTCTGGTTCAGAGTGGGAGGCCGTACGTCCTATGATTTGCCGCTCATTAAATTTAACAATTGACCCGGCGTTAACTCTCACAAATATCACAGAAGAGCTACATCAAGCATATCGGTTAGTTTCTGCAAATATTGATAATAATCCTGCTATCCGATTTGAAACGGTTAAAGGTAATGAGGAGCTGATTTTAACTCAGCTGGATGCGCTTGATGAACCCCCATCATTAAAAGCATTGAGAGCAGCTGTAAAAGCAAAATTACCACGAGTCGATTTACCCGAGATGGTACTTGAAATAGCCACACGTACTGGATTTGCAGATGGGTTTACTCATATAAATGAAGGAAGTGCACGCGTTGATGATCTATTAGTCAGTTTATGTGCTGAATTGCTTGCTGAAGCCTGCAATACTGGACGAGAACCATTTGTGCGTGAGGATGTACCTGCTTTAAAAAGAGATAGATTAGTATGGGTTGATCAAAATTATATTCGGAATGAAACGATAATGGCTGTCAATTCCGTATTGGTTGCCGCGCAAAATAAAATCCCACTAGCTAAAAAGTGGGGTGGAGGAGATATTGCATCGGCTGATGGAATGCGCTTTGTTGTTCCTGTTAGAACAGTGCATGCTGCTCCAAATCCAAAATATTTTAAATCAGGTCGCGGTGTCACTTGGTACAATTTAATATCTAATCAACGAACAGGCTTAAATGCTGTAACTGTACCTGGCACTTTACGTGATAGCCTAATATTGTTGGGCGTTGTTCTCGAGCAACAGACTGAATTACAGCCAACGCGTATTATGACAGACGCAGGGGCATACAGTGATATTGTGTTTGGGCTGTTTCGTTTGCTGGGACTTCGTTTCAGTCCGCGATTGGCTGACATGGGTGGTGCTCGATTTTGGAGGATTGATCCGTTGGCTGATTATGGAAAACTCAATGTCCTCGCAAAAAATCGTATAAATATAGATCTTGTTCCTCCTGAGTGGGATGATATTTTACGTTTATTGGCTTCATTAAAGCTCGGAAGAGTCCCGGCAGAAGGCATTATGCGCACGCTTCAAGTTGCTGACAAACCCACTCGATTAGCCAAAGCAATCGCAGAAATTGGACGAATTGATAAAACCATCCATATGCTAAATTACCTTCATGATGAGTCATTCCGTCGTCAGACCTTAGTACAATTAAATTTGGGTGAAGGCAGACACAGCTTAGGTCGCGCTGTTTTTCATGGTAAGCGTGGAGAGCTTCATCAACGGTATCGTGCAGGACAAGAAGATCAGCTTGGTGCCCTTGGGTTGGTTTTAAATATCATCACACTTTGGAATACCATTTATATGGATGCTGCCATCAATGAATTACGACAAGAAGGCTTCCTAGTCCTCGATGAGGATGTAGCCAGATTGTCCGCATATGGATATGGTCACATTAATATGCTCGGACGATATTCTTTTGCCATGCCAGATGAGGTGAAACGTGGTGAGTTAAGACCATTAAGAACGACAGAAAAGCCTTAAGTCGGTTGGCTGTTCCATTGCTCCCCAAGGCCGTTGTTGTATGAGTAATGTTTAATATTTG
>CAISKC010000348.1 GCA_903885895.1 uncultured Legionella sp. | reverse complement strand
GCCGTTGATGTAATAATCAATTGTTACAGGCTACGGCGAGAACTATTCAATGAAATTATTGCTTCATTTATTGATGCGTTCATTCAAGACAAAGAGCATTTGAATCCTAAATTTCAAGCTGCTGTCAATGCGTAACTTCTAATATCGAATATCATGATGCGCTGTTGCTTCTGGTGGCGACGTGTAGTTGGTGTTTGGGCGCTGATGATGAGCAGTCAACCACTATAGAGCTACAATCTGATTTCTCACAAGAACCTTCTTCTTCTCAACCGCAAGTATTATTAGCGAATACGGCCATTCAAGCTATGATGGACCAATTATATCTGGTACTGAGTAAACAACAAATCAGTCATCTTCTTTCTCGAACTAATTGGGCGCAATATCGCATGACGATAGAAAGCCATGATAATAGATCGCAACGAAGGTTATCCTCTTTTTTTGATCAAAATGCGAGTCAAAGCTCTCATTTGGCACGGGCTGTCAATGATGAATTAGAAAGCCCAGCATTAAAACAAAGAAGTGCTGAATTTATTCGCTGTATTTATGGACTTAATCGTGGTTCAGGTGCCGATTTTCTGCGTGTTTTCCTGCATGCAGTGCCAGATTTTTGTTACGCTGTGTGGCAGGTTGGCCAAAAAGCGTTTACATCACCAGCATCACCGGCGATGACCGTTTAATCCTAATGCTAGATAGTCGCGATCTTGCTACAGACTTGCTAGAATGATGATCTACTGCTTCGTTCAAGGATGATTCATGCGGCGTCAATGGTATATTGGTTTTGGTGTCTTTTTTACTTTGTTTATGCTTAGGGCGGTTGTTTGGGGGCATGCAAAATGGATCCCCGTGATTATTGTTCCGCTGATTTTTCTCTGGATTTATGATGCACTGCAAAAAAATCGCACTATTTTGCGTAATTTTCCTGTTTTAGGACATATGCGCTATATCTTAGAGTTTATTCGGCCTGAAATTCAACAATACTTTATTGCGGCTGATGATGCCGAGCGACCTTATAATCGGGAAGTTCGGTCGATCATCTATCAACGTGCGAAAAATGTGCGAGACACCATTCCATTTGGTACATCACAGGATATTCTGAGAGATGGTTATACCTGGGTGCTGCATTCGTTGGCGCCTAAAGAGCATACTGAAGTTGAATCACGGATATTGGTCGGTGGGCCTGATTGTAAAAAACCGTATTTGGCATCGCGCTTAAATGTGTCTGCCATGAGTTTTGGATCTTTGTCAGGTAATGCGATCATGGCCATTAATTTAGGTGCTAAATTGGGTGGTTTTGCGCATAATACGGGCGAGGGTGGTCTTAGCCCTTATCATTTGCAGGGCGGCGATTTGGTCTTTCAATTGGGGACAGCTTATTTTGGATGTCGAGATCAAGACGGAAATTTTGATCCGGATTTGTTTGTAATAGAGGCCGTGCGTGATGAAGTGAAGATGATTGAAATCAAATTATCGCAAGGCGCAAAACCGTCGCACGGGGGTATCTTACCTGCCGCAAAAGTCACCAAGGAAATTGCAGAAATTCGTCGCATTAACATGGGCGAAGACGCGGTATCTCCGCCGGCGCATTCAGCATTTGATTCGCCGAAGGGGTTATTATTATTTGTGAAGCAATTACGTGATTTGTCCGGTGGGAAGCCGGTTGGGTTTAAAATCTGTATTGGGCGAAAAGAAGAGTTTTTTGCTATTTGCAAAGCCATGCTGGCGACTCAGATTTTACCTGATTTTATTACAATTGATGGGGCGGAAGGTGGCACTGGCGCGGCACCGCTTGAATTTGTGAATCATGTTGGCGAACCCTTAACGGCAGGTTTGATTTTTGCACGTAATGCCTTGGTTGGCGTTGGCTTGCGTGATAAAATTCGTATTATTGCGAGTGGTAAAATTGCTACGGGTTTTGATATGGTATTAAGAATGGCGATGGGAGCAGATATGTGCCAGAATGCTCGCGCCATGATGATGGCGGTAGGTTGTGTGCAAGCCAAGCAATGCAATGCCAACACTTGTCCTTCAGGTGTTGCTACTCAGAATAAGCGGTTACAACGCGGTTTAGTGGTCGATCATAAAAAATTGCGTGCGGCGGCTTATCATCGTAATACGATGCATGGGTTTTTAGAAATTGTTGGCGCCATGGGCTTGACCAATCCAAGCTATTTAAGTCCTGATTATATTATGCAGCGTGTTTCGAATCATGTGGCAAAGCCTTTAAGCGAAGTCTATGATTTTTTGACCCCCGGGCAATTGCTGGGATCGGATATTCCTGAGGCATACAAATCATATTGGGCTTTGGCGAATGCGGAAAGTTTTTAAATCTAACCAAACAAATAAAAAGGAATGATTTTTGAAGAAAAGGATTGCAGTAATTGGCTCAGGGATATCTGGTTTAACAAGCGCCTATATTTTAAGTAAAAACCACGATGTTTCATTGTTCGAAGCCAACGATTATCTTGGTGGTCACACGCATACGATACCAGTGCAAATGAATGAAACCATCTACTCGATTGATACAGGGTTTATTGTTTTTAACCAAAGAACATACCCCAATTTTTGTAAATTACTAGCAGAATTAAAGGTACCCATTCAACCGAGTGAAATGAGTTTTAGCTATCGTTCTGATCTGCGGGGGCTTGAGTACAATGCCTATGATTTAAATACACTTTTTGCAGATCGTCGTAATCTATTTAACGTAAAATTTTATCGCCTAATCAAAGACATTATTTTATTTAATTTTGACGCAAAAAAATTCTTAGCTCAAACAGATAATCTAGAGATAACTATTGATGACTTCCTCAGGAAAAGCAAGTATTCAGAACAATTTAAAGAATGTTATCTTATTCCAATGATGGCTGCTATTTGGTCAAAAAATAAAGAAGATACCCTAAATTGCTCTGCTCCCTTTATATTACAATTTTATAACAACCACGGACTTTTAGATTTGTTCAATCGGCCTATGTGGTATGTCATTAAACAAGGCTCAAAAAATTACATTACACCGATGCTTGAGGGACTTAAAAACCAAGTTTACTTAAATTCAAAAGTAGAACGAATCATAAGAGAGCCCGATAAAATTAAGATAATCGTGAATTCTAACGAGCATGTTTTTGATGAGGTCGTATGCGCTACTCATAGCGATCAAGCATTAAAAATGCTCGAGAAACCGACGCCTGAAGAAATCAATATTTTGATGGCAATAAAATATACTGAGAATGAAGTCATTCTTCATCAAGACCGGAACGTCATGCCAAGAAATGAGAGAGCTTGGGCAAGTTGGAATTACCTCGATAACCAATGCACTGCGCCGACACTCACCTATTATATGAATCGATTGCAGTCAATCCATTCCAACCATGATTTTTTTGTATCATTAAATTTAGGGCATGAAATTGCTGAAAGTAAAATCATCCAATCCTTCAAATATGCGCATCCCTGTTTGAATGCATCGGCATTAAAAGCTCAAAAGCAAATTAATTTGATTAATGGGATGAATCATACATACTATGCTGGAAGTTATTGGGGTTATGGTTTTCATGAAGACGGTGTCAATAGTGCTATCCATGCTTGTCAATTGTTAGGAACCTAAGTGATGAAACATTTCGTTTTTACGGGTCATGTTCGACATCGTCGGTTTTTTCCAAAACAACATCAGTTTTCATATAAGTTATTTATGTTCTATTTTGATCTGGCTAACATCCATACTACATTCAAAGATATCAAACAGGTTTCCGTAGAGAAATTTAATTGGTTTTCATTGCGACGAAAAAATTATCTGAAGGAATCGAGTATCCCTCTTGATGAATATGCTCGCGAATTGGTTATGACTCAGTTCGGAACTTACCCAAAAGGAAAAATTTATTTATTAACCCAATTAAGTTGTTTAGGGTATTGCTTTAATCCCATCAGTATTTATTTTATTTTTGATGAAGAGAATCTCAATGTGGATTATTTGATTTTGGAGGTCACGAATACCCCTTGGGGAGAACGACATAATTATGTTCTTAAGCATTCAGTGAAACTTAAAAATGAAATCTATTCTTATAAATTCCAAAAAGAACTCCATGTATCTCCTTTTATGGCGATGAATTATGCTTATAAACTGAATTTAAAAATAAATTCACAAAAAATAGTGGTTCATATGGAAAATTATAGGGATGGAAAAAAAGATTTTGATGCGACATTATCTTTAAATACGCAAAAAAATGCATCCGTGAATAAAGTCTTCTGGCAGTATCCTCTGATAACTTATAAAATTGCAAAAGCGATTTACTGGCAAGCATTAAAATTATGGATCAAGGGTGTTCCATTTCATACGCATCCAGGATCGAATAATAGGACATCGAATGGACGAAAGTAATGATTTATACTCCCTAAGTGCAAGATTCTGTAAAAAAATTTTTCTTAATTTATTAGATGACATCACATATGGGTTCATTGAAATTCAGGATCATGAGAGCAGCTATGCCTTTGGTCGTGAGGACGAAAAAAATGATTTATTTGCTAGCATCACCATCAATAATCCGAGCGCGTATAAAGCCATCGTCCTTGGGGGTTCTGTAGGTGCTGGAAAAAGTTATATTGATGGAGATTGGGATTCTGACGATCTACAAAAATTAATCACGCTTTTTATAAAAAATGAGTCGGTCTTCAATAATATTGAGAGTCCGATCGCACGCTTTTTGGGTTTCATAAGAACCATAAACTATAAATTAAAACTTAATTCTATTTCTAGAGCTAAAGAGAATATTTTAGCTCATTACGATTTAGGGAATGATTTTTTTAAATTAATTCTTGACCCTTCCATGATGTATTCGTGTGCGCTTTATACGCCAGCTGGGATCAGCCTGGAAGAAGCTGCTGAAAAGAAAAATCAAGCCATTTGCACGGCATTGCAACTAAAACCTGGGGACCATATTCTGGAAATCGGAACGGGATGGGGTGGATTTGCATGTTACGCAGCAAAAAAATATGGATGCAAGGTCACCACAACTACGATTTCAGAAAAACAATATATTTATGTCAAAGAAAAAATTACTCAATTGGGCTTAAATGATCAGGTTGAATTATTAAAAGAAGACTACAGAAACCTTTCCGGTCAATATGACAAAGTAGTTTCAATCGAGATGATTGAGGCAGTGGGTCATAAATATTTTGATGCGTTTTTTCATCAATGCTATCAACTACTGAAACCTGAGGGTTTGTTTTTCTTACAGTCAATCGTCATGAATGATCAAGCTTATGATTCAGCAAAAGATGAGGTTGATTTTATAAAAAAATATATTTTTCCCGGAGGCTGCTTGCCCTCCGTATTTTCTATCAGTAAATCAGTTGCCAGCCAAACGAAGCTGCAATTGCTGTTACTTGAAGACATAGGCCATCATTATGTTTCTACTTTGCAGGATTGGTATCATAATTTATTAGCGAATAAACAAGAGATTCTAGCACAAGGATTTACGGAATCTTTTATTCGAGCCTGGGAATTCTATTTTTGTTATTGTTCTGCCGGGTTTCAAACCGCTTACATTAGCAATATTCATGTATTGTGGCGAAAATGATCATCCATGACATGACTATTTTGTTGGCGCGTTTATCAAAGGATAAATAATGTATTCTATCGGCATGGTCATGATTTATCTTTTTTTACAAATGTCTGTGATGTGGGGATTCTATCGTATCCTCAAAAACCCTTCGGTTGTTGATGTTTCTTGGTCATTAGGACTCATGGTTTCAGGTTTAATCTATCTTAGCTTCATACCTCTAACTTTTCGTACTTTGATGATAGGCTTTCTTCTTATTCTATGGGCTTTACGCCTTGCATGTTATCTATGGTACACACGAATAAGAAAGGGACATGTTGATCAGCGTTACATGACACTCAGTGCTAACTGGAAAATCAGCCCCTCGCTGGGTTTTTTTATTAATTTTCAACTCCAAGGGGTGTTCATCTTAATTATTTCAAGCGTATTTTTCCTGATTAGTAAATCAGGACGGACTGATATTACGGGGATAGATATTCTTGCATTTTTTATGATAGTAGTAGGCATTATGGGAGAAACCATAGCCGATTTACAAGTTCACCGTTTTAAAATACGACATAAAGGTGAAGTGTGTCAGATAGGTTTATGGCATTATTCCCGCCATCCTAATTATTTTTTTGATTGGTTAAGTTGGATGGGGTTCGCTTTGTTTGTGATACCATCCAAGCTAGGTTACCTTGGTTTTCTTTCTCCTTTGATGCTTTATGTTATTTTTACCCGCATGACAGGTCCTTTGACAGAAAGAGGATCCGTACAATCAAGAGGACAAAAATACATTGAGTATCAAAAAAAAACCTCAATGTTTTTTCCCTGGTTTAAGAAAAAAATCGGTTTTGAATGAAGGTGGCAAATACACTACTTAATCCACATAAGACCATGCCCCAAATAAAATCGATGACTGTTATCTTCCAAGTCCAGTTGGCAAGGATTGAGTAATTAGTGAAATCATAGAGACCATAAGTGACTAATCCAAGGATCACGCCTCCAACAAGTGCTTGCAAGTAATCACCTTGCGCACTGGGCAGTACAAAATAAACTATCCCTAGAGTGATGCAAATATAAACAACTGCAGCTGCCCACCAAATAGGCGTCATGCCCTCACTCGACTTTCGTAACAAAATGCCGATGTTGTCCGCATAAATATTTTTTGCAATCAGGCCTAGCCAAATCATATCAAGCACAAAAATACACAGCATCGTTAAGAGAAAAAGCCCCGTAAATTTCATCATAATTCTCCAGAAAATGAGTCCCTAATCAGTCTTGTCACGGCCAAAAGCCAAGCTAATTTGCGCTAAATTATCTCGATTTTCGGCTCGTGACCCCAATTGTAAACACGCCCTAATGATAATGCCCCTCTGTTTTGCCCCTAAAAAGATAATAGGCATATAAGGTGTATGCAAGCAATATAGGTAACATTATAGCAACCCCAGTCAATATAAATACAAGTGTGGAGGATGGGGCGGCCGCTTCCTGAAAGGTCATCTGATATGGAATCAAATAAGGATAAACACTAATCCCTATTCCAATATAAGCACACAAAAAAATGATAATGCTGTAAATGAAAGGCTTGCGTTCACTCCTTGCGTTTAAACATAGGTTGCCCCAAGCAAGGTAAACTGCAAATGCAGTGATGATAGGGAGGGGGCTTAACCATAAAAAATTGGGAAATTGATACCAGCGATGAAAGACTTCGCTGCTGTGCAAGGGTGTCCAAATGCTAACAAATACTAAAAAGAAACTCACAGCAATCAGCAATCCTCTGGCATAATGCACCATTTTATTCTGAAGCTTACCTCTGCTTTTGATAATCATCCATGTTGCACCAAGAAGCCCATAACCACTTGTTAGGGCCACGCCAGTAAATAAACTAAAAGGAGTCAACCAGGTGTCGCTAGTTGCCATCGTCTGAAAATTGATTGAGAAACCTTGAACAAAACATCCTAGTATGACGCCTTGAAAAAATGCTGCTACGATTGAACCAATCGCGAATAGCCAATTCCATATGGGTTTCGATCTGTCCGCTTTGAACCTAAACTCAAAACTAACACCCCGAAAAATCAAGGCTATCAACATAAACATGATGGGAATATAAAGAACGGGCAAAAGAACCCCATACACTTGAGGAAATCCTCCATACAATAGGGCACCGCCAAACACCAGCCAGGTTTCATTGCCATCCCATACCGGGGCAATTGAATTCATCATTGTATCTCTTTCACTTTCACTGCTGGTAAAGGGAAATAAAATGCCAACCCCCAAATCGAAACCATCTAGAATGACATACATCATTACAACAAAAGCAAGTAATACAGCAAATATAAGTGGAAGCATTATTTTTTCTCCACATTTAAATCAGTCATGTATTGAAAGGCATGATGTTCGACTTGCTCTTGATCGACGACTTCAGGGCCTGAACGAATCAATTTTAATAAATAGTACAGATAAAATCCGAACACAAGTCCATAAGCAAGCACAAGCAGTACAAAAGAGATGATGACATTCTCCGTGCTGATTGCAGAGATAGCATTGTGAGTTTTTAATAACCCGTAGACAACCCAGGGTTGTCTTCCGATTTCAGCTGTGAGCCATCCGCAAATGCTTGATATAAATCCTAGGGGTGTTAGCACAAAACACCAATAGTGAAACCATTTTTTCTCATAAATTTTGTTTTTATAACGAAGAAAAAGGCCAACAAGAGCGGTTGCAAACATTAAGAAACCGATGCCTACCATGATTCTAAATGAGAAAAATACAGGAGCAACCCTTGGCTGAAGATCAATGGCCACAGAGTCCAAACCCACCATTTTGCCATTCCAGTCATGGGTATTGATGAAACTTGCAAGTCTAGGGATTTCGATAGCATAGTTATTTTGCTGTTGCTTTTGAGAAGGTAAGGCGAATAACACCAAAGGTGCTCCGTTTTGCGTATGCCAAAGTCCCTCGATTGCTGCTGTTTTAAGCGGTTGATGTTCTTTCACCATGAGACCGACAATATCGCCTATCACAATTTGAAGAGGAACAAGGATCAAAGCGGCCCAGAGTGCGAAAGACAGGGTTGTCTTTGCGACATGGATTGCTTTTTTACGAAGCAGATAATAAGAAGCCACACCCATAATGACAAAGCAAGTTGTCACATAAGAAGCTAACATCATATGAATAAACCGAGGTATAAACGATGGGTTCATCACCACAGCCCACCAGCTGGCAACCACATACTTTCCGGCAACTACCTCATATCCACTGGGTGTTTGCATCCACGAATTAGCAGACATAATCCAGAAAGCAGAAATCGTCGTCCCTATGGCAACCAGTAAAGTTGCTATAAAATGAAGGAGAGGCGGAACTTTTTTCCAACCGAAGAGCATCACCCCCAAAAAACCTGCCTCAAGAAAAAAGGCGGTTAACGTTTCATAGGCGAATAATGCGCCTAAAACATTACCGAACTTGGTAATAAAAGGACCAAAATTTGTTCCAATCTGATAGGCAAGCACAATACCTGAAACAACCCCCATTCCGAAGGTAAGAGCAAAAATTTTAGTCCAAATCTTACATATATCGAGATAAACCGTATTGTTTGTTTTTAGCCAGAAAAATTCCATTAAGACCAAAAAAACAGCCAATCCCAAATTCAATGTTGGAAATAAAATATGAAATCCAATGCTAAAACCAAACTGGACGCGCGACAGGATTTCCACAAGCATTTTATCACTCCGTTTATTGACGGTCTTTTGACCTTTGGTGATACGGTCAACAGACCTTGTTGATAACGATCTTATATAGACGATTAAATGTTATTTGGCTTATTCCTCTTCCGACAATGTCTCGTCGGCCTCCGGCCTCCTGCGCTTTATTTGTCTGCAGAAGAATAAGCCAAATAAAATTTAATTGTCTATACATTCAGTGTAGCAGGTTCTAGCGCGGTGGTAGCCGGTTGCGGTTGAGATGCTTGCTTAAAGAAATGATAATACGCTTTTAAATGGGATTGGCCCTGGATGCCAGGATGGTTACCCATTGCTTCGTATAAAGAACTTTCTTCTATTTTGAGCAAGTTCGTAGCTTGTCCACGCTGGATCCCTTTATTGAACTTTCGATGCAAATCATGACAAAGTGCACGCAATTCATATGCCGTCCGATCGGTATGCGTAGCAGGTGCTTCTGTTTCGTTCGGAAGGACTGTTGCTAATTTTTCTAAGCCTAATGTTGCTAAGTTCTGGAGATTCGCACTGTTTTCAATAAGCGGTTTACCATAGATGAGCGTGAGAAGCCCGCGCGCAATCGGTTTGAGAAATAACGTAAACGGCGTCAAAGCTATTTCAACGCTCCCTCGGATCAGATCCATTATCCCGTCGCCAATGTAAGCAGCATTGCGTTGCAATAGACCTATTACGATTTTAAAGAGACCGTATAGGCAATGTGCTACGCCTAATAGAGGCTGTTTGAAGTCCTGCCAAATTTGATACTGTGATTTATAGGGTTTGGCATAATCCAGGAATAGTTTAGCGAGTTTTTTTCCATGATGTTCTAAAGGGGCTTGATTCAGGGTCAACTGTGGCTTAGGCGTATGCTTTCGGTGTGGAAACAAATCGATGGATAAGTAATCATCTATGTCCCTGGTATTCGTAAACTGGATATGTTCCGCAACAAACGGTAAAAAATCCTCTGGGACACTGCTCAAGCTTTGTGAGCTCACTGGTGGCATGGCTTCCATGACCATACGTGCGATACCAACACGCCAATAGCTATATTGTTCCATTGCTCTAATTTGTTGTGGTGCAAAATCTTTTAGGAACCACTGTTGGTATTGCTGTAATCTATTTTTGAGTGTGCGTTTTTGGGGATTTTGAATGGCGGGACGTAATTGGGTATTCCTGCGAACGTGATCACCGATTATCGCCTAGTGTGATCACCTAATATTCCGTTGTTTTTGCAAGCGAAGAAATTATCTCAGAGTGAT
>CAISKC010000347.1 GCA_903885895.1 uncultured Legionella sp. | reverse complement strand
TGAAGGAACACGCTTTTCACAATATCTTGAGATAGATAAACCAGCCTTAAAACCATTACCATCTAAACCGTATGTTTTTGCTGAATGGAAACGTGCTCGTGCAGGAGTTGACTATCATTTGGCCATTGAAAAACATTACTATAGCGTCCCTTATCGATTTCTAAAAGAAATTATCGATGTGCGCATAACATCCAATACGATTGAGTGCTTTCATAAAGGAAATCGCATTGCATTACATAGACGTATGTTAAAACCAGGGCACAGTACTATTCATGAGCATATGCCGCGAGCCCATCAAGATTATGCAGAGTGGACACCCGAACGTATGCATGCATGGGCACACAGTATTGGTCCCAATACAGGAAAGCTAATTAAAGAGCTAACACAAACCCATAAAATCCCTGAGCAATCATATCGCAGTTGTTTGGGGATTTTACGAATGAGCAAACAGTATGGGAAAGAACGGCTAGAGAATGCGGCCATTCGCGCACTTCATATCGGCGCTATTCGCTATAAAAACATCGAATCAATCTTAAAAAGTGGATTAGATCAGCAGCCATTACCCTTGCCAGACAGCACGTTAATGGCGGCTGAACCAATCCTTCTCCATGACAATATTCGTGGACCGAAGTACTACCATTAACCATTACCAAGGAGATATATGATGTTAACACACCCTTTATTTGAGCAGTTAAAAACGTTGCGTTGGCAAGGCGTATTAGAGGCATTTCAAGAGCAGATTGGAACCCCTGATATTAACCGCTTATCATTCGATGAGCGGTTTGCGTTGCTCATTGAGCGTGAGTGCCTTGTCAGAGACAACAGGAAATTGACCAATCGATTAAGACAAGCAAAACTTAAGGAGCAAGCTTGTATAGAAGATATTGATTATTCTTGTGAACGCCAACTGTCTAGAACAGTTATCACTCGTTTAGCACAATGCAATTTTATAGCCAGAAAAGAGAATCTATTAATCACAGGTCCGACAGGTACAGGAAAAACCTATCTTGCTTGCGCGTTTGCTAATCAAGCCTGCCGCCAAGGATACGGTGCGCGCTATATTCGCCTTCCAAAGTTATTTCAAGCCATTACTATTGCCAAAGGCGACGGTAGTTATATAAAACTAATGGAGCATGTTTCAAAACTTTCACTACTTGTCTTAGATGATTGGGGTGTTGCACCAATGACTGATGCAAACAGGCGAGACTTGTTGGAAATCATTGATGACCGATATAATCAGGCCTCTACTTTGATAACAAGTCAGCTTCCTGTCAATACCTGGCATGACAGCATAGGGGATGCAACTCTAGGGGATGCAATCTTAGATCGTTTGCTCCATAATGCTCACCGTATTGAGATTGACGGCCCCTCAATGAGAAAAAATAAAGCAAAAAATTTGAACAAAGAGGATATTTAACTGTATAATAAAACCTTGCGTCGCTTCGCTCCGAGTGATCCACTTCCCTCGGAATCAGTGATCCAGATGCGTCGGAATTGCTGATCCACATCGCTCGGAATTAGTGATCCACTTCGTCGGAATACGCAGTTGGTACGCAAGTGCTGCTCTGATGTTGTTTATCAGTGACCTAGGCAAGCTCTTTTACTGCCCAATCAAAAGCAACCGAATGGCAAGGGAAGCCCAAAGCCAAGAGCATTACCAGAAAGTAACTGACTTGGAATGGAATGAAATTGAGTGACCCTTCCTCATTAAAAACAAGGAATCATGATCCTTTTTTCATTTTTATCAAGTAGTTAAGCAGGTTTTTTTAGAATTAATTTGAGGGGATCTTTGAGGGTTGATTGAGCAATTTCATCGAGAGTTGAAGCAGATTACCGGGCTTGAGTTTTGCCAATGTCGCAAACAGCGGATACAGCGAAACCATATTACTTGTGCCGTTTTGGTATGGGTTCGATTGAAGCAACTTGCATATAAAACAGGAGAAACGGTGTATCAGATTAAACGAGGACTATTACGAAACTACTTGATCGAACAGCTTAAAAATCCGACTGCTTCGATGGGTTTTGCGTAAGTCCTAAAGTTGTGATAGTCATGCTATCCCCACAAAATCCCCACAGAGTGATTTGAGAGCAGTAGGTTAAATTTAAATATTAGAGCTAACTATTTGATTTTAAACAATTTAAATGGTGCGCTCGGAGGGACTCGAACCCCCGACACCTTGGTTCGAAGCCAAGTACTCTATCCAGCTGAGCTACGAGCGCAAAAGATTCCAGGCATCAAGATGATGCTTGGGG
>CAISKC010000346.1 GCA_903885895.1 uncultured Legionella sp. | reverse complement strand
ATCCATGCAACCTGCCAAATAAAAGCAGGCGCAACGAAGAAAACCATTAAAATCAAAGGAAACAAGGATGGCGGTCAGGTCAATGGCCATTCGCTGAATGCAGGTCAAGCGACGTCTATGACGGTTTACACGGAAAAAACAATTGAAGTCACGGCCGAACCTGGCGCCGAAGTGACCATCAGCAATCTGAGTGATGAAGCCTTTACAGCGGTGTGCTCGGCTTAAAATTCACCAACACTGTCATCTCGGCCTTTGCGGAGATGACATCATACTTATGTCCACCCTAATACGGCAATGTAAACCGAAACGCGACGCCTCCTTTTTTATGCAGGTTTTCTGCCCAAATCTTCCCACCATGTGCTTCAATATTAATGCGACAAAGCGTTAACCCCAAGCCTAAGCTATCTTGTTGATAATAAGAGGACGGTTTACGATAAAATGGATTAAATATATTAGCCAAATCCTCTGTTGCTATCGCTGATCCCGTATTTTCCACGCTCACTAACACGTGGTTTAATTGCAGCTCCAAATTGATATTAATCACCGTATGCAGTGGAGAATACTTGATGGAATTGTCCAATAAATTTAAAAACACTTCGCGGATCCGAGCTGGATCAAGACTGATTTTGGGTAATACAGGCGGGATATTCGTATGAATTGAGCGCTGATGATGTACTTTGTGCACGTGTTTTAAAGCCTTTTGGATCAAATCCTGTAAATCCACAGTGGCTTTTTCAAGTTGAAGACGATGGGTTTCAAACTCTATGATCTGTAAAATATTATTGTTGACCAAAGAAATTTTGGTTAATTCTTCATGCACATCAAAATCGTGCTGTTTAGATGTTTTGCGAGCAATGCGAGGGCCCAGTTCTTCTAAAATGAACCGCAAAGGATAATTCAATTGCTGTGAGATGGTCTTCAATAAAGCATTTTTAGCGGACGTTACTTCCAATGTCACTTGTTTCTTTCTGAACTTTTCTTGCAGATGGTCTATTTCTAAAGCTAACGTAAGTTGATTCACAAATGCTTCTAAAATACGTAACTGATCGGGGCTAAATAAGGTCTTTTCTTGTGGTTGGATCCTTAGCACACCAATGGCCGGTTGGGACGATGTGCGTAAAGGCACATAGAGCGCTTCAGAAGAGCTTAACGTATCGGTCCCCAAGCCAGCGGGTTGGGCCATATCATAGACCCACTGCGCAACCGCATGCTCTTTTTCGTTAAGATCGAAAGCAATCGGATAAGTCGTTTGTACTTCCAAATGGCTATTTTTAGGTGCAAGGATCAAGACCTGAGCTGACAAAGACTGTGCAATATACTGAGTACCCAGCGATAAAATATCTTGTCTTCCACGTGTTTGCAGTAATTTCTGGCCAAAATCATACGCTGCACGCGTCTGTTGCTGAATTTGTCGAGCAATCGCCGCTTCGCGATAGCGTAATACCATTAAATAGCTAATGAGCAAGGATACGCCAAACATCAGACCTAATGTGGCCAAAGCGTTCGTGGATACAATTTTTAATTGGTACGTGGGACTCACAAAAAAATAATCGTAAGCCATAACACTCAATAATGAAGTTAACACTGCAGGCCCTGGGCGACCTAACCAAGCAACCATCATCACACCCAACAGATAAAACCATGCGATACCATTTGACGTCAATATGGGGGCAAGCAGCAAACTGCTTCCCGTTACCAATGCAACAATCCCCGTACTGAGCCAGTAATATGGCCAAGCAATACCGGAATAGCCTTCAAATAAGTTATAAGACTCAGGAGAAAGATTGCTCCCCACTATCGTCACGCTTATTTCACCACCATGCTGGATCAATTCGTCTGCCAAACGATGTCGAAAAATATGCCGCCAAGACCAGTGACGATCTTTTGACAACATGATTTGTGTCACATTGGCTTCACGAGCGAATTGGAGGAGTTCTTTTACGATATCCCGCCCAGATAATACATGGGTTACGGCGCCTAACTGCTCTGCCAAACGTAAGTTTTTTATGGCCCGATTGCGTTTGCTTCGTGACAAAAAAATACTCGGCTGATCGACATACACAGCTATCCACTCTGCTTGCAAACCGCTCGCCAATTGTTTAGCAGAACGAATCAGTGTACGAGAGTGCATACCAGCGCCAACACAGACTAAAATTTTATCATGCGTCGGCCAAATATTTTGGATCCCAGAGGCTTTGCGATAAGAACGCACATCGGTATCCACCCAGTTAGCAGTCACTCGTAAAGCCAACTCTCGCAAGGCAATCAAATTACCTTTACGAAAAAAATGCGCTGCTGCCACATCGACTTGCTCTGGAATATAGATTTTACCTTCTTGCAAACGTTTTAATAAATCATCCACTGCCAAATCGACCAATTCAATTGCATTGGCGCGCTCCAGCATAAAATCAGGGACCGTTTCTTTCACAGGCGCTTGAATGATTTGTGCCACATCGTCTTTTAAACTTTCAATATGTTGTACATTCAATGTGGTATATACGTCGATCCCACGATCTAATAATTCTTTGATGTCTTGCCAGCGCTTTTCATGTCGAAGGCCAAGCACATTGGTGTGAGCCATTTCATCCATCAAAATCAAACCTGGATTACGCTTTAATGCAGCATCTAAGTCAAATTCAGTATAATGTTTGTCTCGATAGGTGATCGCTTGCGGCGCTAAACTTTCAAATTTGGTGAGCATCTTAATAATCTCTTGCCGCCCATGCGCTTCTGAGATACCAACCACCACATCCAAACGTTTCATCCGACTTTGATAAGCATCATGCAGCATTTTATAAGTTTTACCGACACCTGGCGCTGCACCGAGATAAATTTTTAATTTCCCCAGTTTACTTTTCTCTTCCTCTTGCTGAATCTGCTTTAACAACTGTTCTGGATCGGAGCGGTCTTGTGACATAATGATTCCTTATAACTACGTCATCCTGAGATCAGTGAGCGATCTCTCAAATATAGATTCGAAGATCCCTCACTGTGTTCGGGATCTGATGTATCCCCACGAAAATGCACAAATTTCACGAGTTATATTTAGAGAACTGCGTGAAATTTCATATTTTAAACAAAAAATAAAAAAAGAACCGTTCGGGCTGAGGAGTAGCGCAGCTACGTCTCGAAGCCTTAAAGCATGTGCCCAGGCGTCGAGACAGCGCTATCACGCTTCCTCAGCCCGAACGGAGCAAAGAATATGAAATTATTCTATACAAGTTCATGGGGATACATCAGTTCGGGATGAGGTATGAAGATCCAATGCAAGATTTAACCTCAAAATATTCACCCTGGGCTCACCCAATAGACCGAATACGCGCGGTTGCGTCTGCGCTTGAATCAAGCGCAGCAATGCTGCCACCGACATATGACGTGCTGTGGCAACACGCTCCATTTGATAATAAGCCGCAGCTGGGCTGATATCTGGATCCAAACCACTGCCCGATGCCGTCACAAGCTCAATAGGAATGGGTAAATCTGCAATTTGACGCTCAGAAATTCGTGCACGGACGTTAGTAAGCAAGGCAGGATTAGAAGGACCTAAATTTGATCCGCCCGAAGCCAAACCATTATAAGCCCCATGATACGTAGCGGAAGGACGCCCCCAAAAATAATCTGGCGTCACAAAACTCTGACCAATCCATTGCGATCCCAAAGACTGTCCCTGCTCTACCAACATACTGCCATTCGCTTGCCAAGGAAAACACCATTGCGCCAAACCAGTCATGACCCATGGATAAAAACCACCAGTGAGAATAGTGAGTAATAGAAACAAACGCCAAGTTGTCGTGAATAATCTCATAAGCAGCAACCCATTAACCAATCTATCCCTTTTATTCCAATAAAAGGCAACATCACTCCGCCCAAACCATATATCAACATATGCCGACGAAGTAATGCCTGCGCACTTTTAGCTTGATAATAAACACCGCGCAACGCTATAGGAATCAGCGCCACAATAATCACTGCATTAAAAATCACAGCAGAGAGAATAGCGGACTGCGGCGTCCTTAACTGCATAATATTGAACATATTTAGTACCGGATACGTGCTAGCAAATGCAGCGGGGAGAATTGCGAAATATTTGGCCACGTCATTGGCAATGCTAAACGTTGTCAAGGCGCCGCGTGTCATCAATAATTGCTTTCCGATATTCACTACTTCGATCAATTTTGTTGGATTAGAATCTAAATCAATTAAGTTTCCTGCTTCTTTCGCAGCCTGTGTGCCAGAATTCATGGCCACTGCCACATCTGCTTGGGCCAGAGCAGGTGCATCATTCGTACCATCCCCTGCCATCGCCACCATCAACCCTTGCGCCTGTAAAGATTGAATCAGTTTCAATTTTTCTTCGGGATGAGCGTCAGCTAAAAAGTCATCTACACCCGCTTCCGCTGCAATAGCCGCTGCGGTTAATGGATTATCACCCGTCACCATAATCGTTTTGATGCCCATGCGCCGCAATTCAGCGAACCGCTCACGAATCCCGCCTTTAACAATATCTTTGAGATGAACAATCCCAAGTACTACGTTGCCTTCCACAACCGCCAGTGCTGTACCACCTTGTTTAGAAATAGCCTGTGCTGAATCCCGAACATCGTCTGGGAACATCCCACCTTGTTCCGTAATATACGACTCAATCGCGCTCACCGCACCTTTGCGAATTTGCCGCCCGGCAATATTCGCACCACTCATACGTGTTTCTGCTGTAAAGGGAATAAAAGTAGCCGTTGTATGTTCCAAACTCTGTTCATTAATGTGATATTCTTTTTTCGCTAAGACCACAATACTGCGCCCTTCTGGCGTTTCATCTGCTAACGAAGCCAATTGTGCCGCAATAACCAAATCATTGATCAATACGCCTTTCGCCGGAATAAACGCTATCGCTTCACGATTTCCTAACGTAATGGTACCTGTTTTATCCAGAATTAAGACATCCACATCACCAGCGGCTTCCACAGCATGTCCCGACATGGCAATCACATTCGCCTGAATCATTCTATCCATACCAGCGATGCCTATGGCAGATAATAGTCCACCAATCGTGGTAGGTGCCAAACACACAAACAGAGCAATCACTGCAGTCAGGGTGATCATACCACCCATCCGCGCCACCAAAACTGAGTAGTAAGAAAAAACGGGTAATGTGGCACAGACAATTAAAAAAATGATAGTCAGTGCGGCTAATAATATGGTTAATACCAATTCGTTAGGCGTTTTTTGGCGCTTAGCACCCTCAACCAGCGCGATCATCTTATCCAAAAAAGTTTCACCAGGATCCGCTGTAATGCGAATAATGAGCCAATCAGAAATAATTTGCGTACCACTCGTTACCGAACTTCTATCTCCCCCGCTTTCGCGAACCACAGGTGCACTCTCTCCCGTAATCGCGGCTTCATTCACCGTTGCAATCCCTTCTATCACTTCCCCATCACCAGGAATAATATCGCCAACCTCCACCAAAATGATATCACCCATCCGTAATTGATTGGCTGAGATCAAAGTCTTTGGGCTATGCAAGGAAGCTGAGCTCAGTTTTTTTGCTTGTAAATCGCGCCGCGAACTCCGTAAAAATTGCGCTTGAGCTTTACCACGCCCTTCTGCCATGCTTTCTGCAAAATTCGCAAAATACACGGTGAACCATAATCCCAAATCAACATAAAGAATATAGGCGCTGGATGCCTCTCCTTGCCCTGCTAAAGCTTGAAAAAACAAAAGCAAACAGAGTAACGCACCCATATATACCGTAAACATCACGGGATTACGTAATTGATAACGTGGTGTTAGTTTTAGCCACGCCTGCCACAGTGCCGCAACGATAATCTTACCATTCCAAAACACGGATTTTTTTGTTTTAGGGTACATAAGCCACCTGTAACACATGCTCCACAATAGGCCCTAAAACCAGTACCGGCAAAAATGAAAGCGCGCCCAAGATAAGAATGATAGAAATAAGAAGTACGCCAAATAGAGGGGTATGCGTTGCCAACGTCCCAACGCTCATTGTAAGTTTTTGTTTGGCGACCAAAGAGCCCGCTAAGGCTAAAATAGGAATAGCGACCCAATAACGCCCCATTAACATCAACATCCCGCCTAAAATCAAATAGAATGGCTGATCAGCATGTAATCCAGCAAAAGCGCTACCATTATTGTTCATCATTGAGGTCATGGCATACAAAATTTCAGTTAAACCATGCGCGCCAGTATTACCCAAGGCTTGTTGCGAGGCGGGCAACAATACTGCAGCTGCCGTACTAACTAAGACCCACAATGGCATCAGTAAAATCGCTAGAGTGGCCATTTTCATTTCAAAAGGCGCGATTTTTTTACCCAAATAGTCTGGTGTGCGCCCAACCATTAATCCACCTATAAACACAGTCACTACCACCATCAAGATCATGCCATATAAGCCCGCACCCACACCACCAAACACAATTTCACCTAGATGCATCATCCATAGTGGCACCAATCCTCCGAGAGGCGTATAAGAATCCAACATTGAATTAACAGAACCATTCGAGGTCGAGGCTGTCGCCACCGTCCAAAGCACAGAGTTCACTATCCCAAAACGAGTTTCTTTCCCTTCCATATTAGCGCCTGTTACGCCTAACGCTTGTATTGCAGGATTCCCTTGTTGCTCAAAGCATAGTTCTCCATACAGCGCTGGCAGAAACAAAATCACCATCACCAACAACAAAGCGCGCCCTTGGCGTACATCTTGAATCATCCAGCCAAAGGTGTAAGTCAATGCGGCAGGAATCAATAAAATCGCAAGCATTTCTAAAAAATTACTGATTGGGGTAGGATTTTCAAAAGGATGCGCACTGTTTGCATTAAAAAAACCACCCCCATTCGATCCCAATTGTTTGATCGCTACTTGAGAGGCGACAGGACCCATCGGAATAATCTGATGTACAACACCACCCTCCAAACTAGGATGCATCTTGGTTTGGAGGGTTACAACCGTTTGATTAGGTTTTAAATTTTGGATCACACCCTGAGAGGCTAATCCCATTGCAAGAAAACAAGCTAGCGGTAATAGAATATAGAGCACGCCACGCACCATATCAACCCAATAATTCCCTAAATACTGTCCCTTATTACCCTTTATCCCACGAATTAAGGCCATTAAAATGGCCATGCCTGTGGCAGCAGAAAGAAAGTTTTGACTGGTTAAAGCGAGCATTTGGGTACCATAGCTCAACGTCGTCTCGCCAGGATAAGCTTGCCAATTAGTGTTGGTCACATAGCTCACCGCCGTGTTAAATGCCATCCATGCATCAGGAGCAGGTAATTGTTGTGGGTTCCAAGGCAAATAAATCTGTAAACGCTGGACAGCATACACCCCTACCACACCCAAACCATTCAATAAGAATAAGGACGTTGCGTATTGTTGCCAAGTCATCTCTTGCTGAGGGTTAATGCGACAGAAACGATACAAAGCCATTTCAATGTAAGAGAGATAACGCACGTATTTGGGATCATGACCTTGATAAACTTGCGCCATATACCAACCCAAAGGTTTGGCAAATATGAAAAGAATCGCCATGTAACACCCAATTTGAAACCAGGCATTGAGAGATGGCATTAAAAGTATTCCGGTTTCACTAGCACAAACAGCAAATACCCTATTAACGCTACCGTGATACCACCGCATAACCAATACATCATTTGATTGCTCCTATTCCATGAATCAATCCCAATGTGACGCCCCAAAAGATCATAAAAACCAGTAAAACCAGTATATCCATATTCAGAATCTCCAGTAAATGCTCAAGGGCTTGTTCTCAATGCCTAACATCTCCAAATTGGATAATCGGAAAATAGTCCATCCACACCCATTGCAACATATCT
>CAISKC010000345.1 GCA_903885895.1 uncultured Legionella sp. | reverse complement strand
CCTACGGTAACATTGTAATCCGTCATCGCTAATCTCCTCGGTTTTTATTGTTGTTTCGCAACTCAATAGTACCGAATTTTAACGATGACGCTAATACTTCTTGCTCATCTTGAATTTACAGCAGTATACGGACTTAACCTTAGACGCGGCAAATCAATTCCATAAATTGGCTGCCACAGTGTTTCTTTTTAGCCAGATTTTTAATTATTTAGCACTCAGCAGTGAATTATTGTATTTTGTATCGGAAGAAGCGTTGCAAAGAAACGGCCGAGACTGCGTTACGTTTGCGTGGGAAGACTTGTGCTGGGCTACACAAAAGGGTGATTTACACTCAAAATTAGCGGTGCTGAAAAATAGCGAAGATGATGTAAAACATTTGCAGCGTGCCAAGCAACTTGTTGCAAAGTATCTATGCAAACAACAAGGTGCTTTAACCGCGATTGATTATCAAATGCTAGATGCACTGTCTCTTTTACATTGGGTAGATTATAGTAAATTGGAAAAAAATCCTGAAGAATGGCAGATGTTTTTTATGAATACGCAAGCGGTCAGGCGACCAGATTTTCTCCAGGAACCTATCGCAAAATGGCTTATTGAAAGACCTTCTCTAGATAAAAAAATATGGGTTATACACAATATTCGTATTAGTTATTGTGAGCATTTGATCCGTGCTGCTTTACATCATGCACAGCCATTGCAAGAAAATGAATTTATTGTCACTGAGATTTGTAAAACCCATCAATTACCAGTGGAAAAATTAGGAGCCGTTTTACGCAACGCAGTTAGTAAAAGTCTTGTTAGTCAAGTGAAGAGATTACTGGATCTCAGCGCAGTGGATGTGAATGAAGTGCCTCAGTCTGCAATGACTGCGCTCGACCGTGCTGAAGATTTGCCTACCAGCACCAGCAAAACTGAGATCAAAGCCATGCTTTTAGAAAAAAATGCTAAATCTGGCGCCGCAAGTTCTAGCAGGATGCATGTTGGAGGACTCAGTAGGGTAGACCCAATTGGTGGGCCTACCGCGCTAAGAATGGATGTTTTACCGAAAAGACCTTAGGTTACTTCGCGGTTTTTGGTAACAACAACCAATATGAACCTTGGTTTCTAATATTGCTGGCTATCTTTGTAGCTTGATGGCCAGGTCCCCAATACATGTCGCCGCGCACCGCACCACGGATAGCACTACCGATATCTTGAGCAATCATAAGGCGATTGAATGGCTGCGCTTTTTTCGAGAAATCTTGACGAATATCAGTTGTCAACCATAGTGGCGTACCTAAAGGGACCCATTGACGATCAACCGCCATGGAATAGCCTGGTGTTAAGGTCACGTCTTGAGCGCCATGGAATTGCTTGTCATCTGTTTCTTGGAATAACGCAGTAGAACCACTGCCTTTGATATACTCAATGGCTTTGCTAGATCCATCGGTAAAATGCATCACAGCCGAACCCTCAGTAATCAGAGTACGCAGATCCTTATCAGATGCTACCCATGCCAAGTATGATCCAGATTTGTCTATATTGTGCACTGGGATCGTATACTTGTCAGTTTTAGAACGACTACCTTCAACTGTTGCAGCGTAATAGCCAGTAAACGTCCCATTAGTAGGGGTGCTCCCTGTAACCGCAACCGGCTTAAACCAAGCTTGGAAGAAAGCACGGACATGGTACTTTGAATAGGTATTGACATACTTCGCAGCACGGCAAATAGGTTGCCAATCTTTGGCTTTCAAAGAAAATCGACTATTCCCAACGTTTTGTTCAGGATTTTGTTTTAAAAATAGCTTACAAGAGTTACGGAACGCTAATAATGACGGCTTTAGATCGGCATTTTCCCAACCAGCTAAGACCGAAAAGGCTTTATTATTCATCATAACTGGGAAAGCAGGCTGATATTGCCATACATTCCAAGCTAAAGTGGATAAAAAGGTGATGCTTAATGTGGCAACAATGTGTTTTATTTTCATAGTGTACATTATATCATCATTTAAGGGTTGGCTCAAGATTTTTTGTATATAAATTGAGCAAATATAGTGATTGATATGTTGGGCCGAACGGCCTGAGGGATCGAGCCGTTTTTTTACACGCATTGGGCATATTTATCCTCATGATGAATCAATGCCCAATCTATTGGCAATTCTATTTTTTTTCTGAT
>CAISKC010000344.1 GCA_903885895.1 uncultured Legionella sp. | reverse complement strand
TTGTGGATAATTGTATCATGTTTATTAATATATGCACATATATAATATGGCCCGTTCGGGCTGAGGAAGCGCGTTAGCGCTGTCTCGAAGCCTAGGATTGTGCTTTAGGCTTCGAGACGTAGCTGTGCTACTCCTCAGCCCGAACGGATCTTTAATATATGGGCATATATAATATGGCCCGTTCGGGCTGAGGAATCGCATTAGCGCTGTCTCGAAGCCTAGGATTGTGCTTTAGGCTTCGATACGTAGCTGCGCTACTCCTCAGCCCGAACGGATCTTTATGGTAGAGATCCTATTTTTACATATGAAATTTGCTAATTTTATACATTTTTGTGGGGATACATCAGCTCGCGCAGGCGGGGATCCATTCATTAAAAAATCCGAGTGCTAGCCTGATGCTGTTCAAAATATACTTGCTCAGGATGTTCACTTAATATGGAAATAGCTATCAAATACTGATCGGCATCAATAGGGCAATAATCAATGATTTCACCGATTTCAGCTTGCTCTGGCGCGGCATAACATTTTTGACCTGCAAAAATGGGGTCTTTCGTGGTGATGTTGCATAATTTTAAGCTGTGTTTGAGTTTGGCACGATAATGTGTGCGTGCGATGATTTCTTGTCCTTTGTAACAACCTTTATTAAAACTGATATAAGGGGTTGTGTGGAGATGCAAGCGGTGCGGGAGAAAGAGTCCGCGCGTGTTGGGGTAGATAGAGAGGCGGGGTAATTGTAATTCTAGATAATGCCAAGCTAGTGATCCACGCTGTTGCTGATTTGGAAATGCCGCTAACCAAGACGATTTTTGACTGGCATCGCGCAGGATGATGATAAATAAATGTTCGCTGAGAGCATAACAGCAGAAGTCAGTGGTTTGACTGACTTGCCAAGGCGCGGTGGGCAATGCGCAAGGTAGATTGGGTTGATAGGCATGCTGAGGAAGATAAAGACCCAGAAAAGCAAACTGAGTATGGCTGTGCAATGTGACGCGTGAAAATAAAGCTGTTTTAGCCAAAGATTGTTGACTGGTTGCTAACAAATCTTTGGGCATCACCAAGTGCAAACCTTGCCATGCTACGACATCTAGGAGTGCCAAGAGCCTACCTTGGAGAGAGCACATGCCGCCAGGGCGCATTTGTGTGGCACTGACTTCATTCACATCACAGGTTAATTGCCCTTGCAAAAAGGCGGCATCCGTATTGCCCGATACATCTAAGGCACCCAAATAATCTAAATCAAAGACATACGGAAGCGTTGACTCAAAATTCAGGTCTTGAGAGAGTTGTTCAGATGCAGTGTATGTTCGTTCATTAACGGTGTAGGTAGTCATGGGTTTCATAGCAGGATAAATATATGCCCATTCTACCTGAAGATCTTCAGGTAAAATAGGTATATACTTCTGCGCATGGATATCAATAGTTCCTTTCAAATTGGAGCGTTGCGCTTTGCGCATCGCTTGATTCAAGGCCCGTTAGCAGGGTATACCTGCGCACCTTATCGCGCGACTTTTTCAGCTTTTCAGCAGCCTGCTTATTGTGTTTCAGAAATGATTTCTGCGCATGATTTGTTGTACCGTCAGCCTGCACGCTTTGTTTATCGAGATCCCTGTGAACAGTATTTGGCATATCAGTTGAGTGGCTATCGCCCTGATGTGATGGCCGGTGCTGCCGAAATTTTGCAAGGATTAGGGGCAGATTTGATTGACATCAATTGTGGTTGTCCCAAAGCAAAGATCCGTAAAAAAGGAGCGGGTTCGGCTTTGTTGGCGGAGCCTGAACTCGTGGCGCAAATTGTTACGGCGATCAAAACTAAGATTACTATTCCAGTGACCGTTAAGATGCGCCTACAAGGGGCGGAGCAGGATTTGGCGTTTGCCAAAGTCATAGAACAAGCAGGCGCAGACGCGCTGGTGGTGCATGGACGTCGTTGGCAAGATGATTATGATCGGCCTTGCGATAAAACTCAAATAGCGCGCATCAAACATGCTGTCAGTATTCCAGTGATTGCCAATGGAGATATTGCAGATCTGGATTCATTACGCGCGATGGCAGCGGAAACGGCTTGTGATGCTTATATGATCTCGCGGGCCGGAACAGGGCGTCCATGGTTATATCAAACTTTACTGTTTGCAGAAGCGCCACGTTGGGATTTTGCGCAGGCCATTGATTTTTTTATGGTGCATTTGCAGGGATTGGCGCGTTTACAAAATGAACACCAAGCTATTTTGCAAAGTAAAACCTTGGTGCGCTATTATTTCAGACCTTGGTTGGCTAGAGATCAGCTCCTAAGTTATTATCCATTGGACTCTTTTACCAAAATAGAGCAATATTTGCGGGTCCGTGAAGTTGACTAGAGATTCCGTCTCCCCTTGACGGGTGAGTCACCATCTAAATTTAGAGAACAATATGAACCCTACGCATCGCAAAGCAAAAATACGTTACCAGAGTCGACGTGGCATGTTGGAATTAGATGTGCTCTTAGAGCGATTTTTGGCAGCCAAATTGGATAGTATGAGCGAAACAGAGCTTGATTTGTTGGAATATTTATTAAATCAAACGGATCCAGATTTGTACGCATGGTTGATGGGGTATGAAACCCCGATTAAAAAGGAGCTTGCTGATTTTGTCGTGCTTATCCGAGCTTATCATCACCGTACGTCCCTCTCTTAATTATCGACGCTTGGCCTGGGTTTTGACTGGGTGTGCAATGGTGAGTTTGTATGTTTCGTCCGTACCGTTGCTGCTAGCAGTGATATTAAACTTGGGTATGGGATGGGCCTTGTGGCAGATGATGCGTTGCCCCATGCCACATCCTGGGCTCCGAACTATCTGTTTTCAGAAAAAAAAATGGGTGCTTGATTTTGGTGATAATTGTTGCACGTATGAGCATATCCATATTTGCTTGGATACAGGATTGTTTCTTCTATGCCATTTTTCTTGCACACAATCTCCAGCGCGGCGCTTTCTGGTGGTGTTTTATGATCAATTATCTCACGATGAATTGAGAGGTCTTAATATCATCCATACCATCTCATCAATCAAAAAAAAATCTCGCTAACCTTGTTTTTTTTATTTTTGCCCCCAAATGGTGAGATATGCGAATTTTTAAGTAGCGAATCAATACATTTTTTAGGAGTGTCGTAATGAGTAAAAAACAACAAACAATGGGATTTCAGACTGAAGTCAAAAAAATGTTGCATTTGGTTGTACATTCCTTATATAGCAACAAAGAAATATTTTTACGTGAATTAATTTCAAATGCGTCGGATGCTTTGGATAAATTACGATTTTTGGCTTTGTCCGATGCTAGTTTGTATGAACAAGATTCTGATTTGAAAATAACCGTCAAATTCGATGCTAAGCAAAAAACATTGACCATTATCGATAATGGTATTGGGATGAATTGGGATGAAGCGGTTACCAATTTGGGAACCATTGCCAAATCTGGTACAGAAGAGTTTATCAGTCATTTATCAGGTGATCAGGCCAAAGACTCTAATTTAATTGGTCAGTTTGGCGTCGGGTTTTATTCTGCATTTATTGTGGCCGACCGCGTTGTATTGAAGAGCCGACGTGCGGGCGTTGCTGCGGATGCAGGGATTCAATGGGAATCCAAAGGCGATGGCGAGTTTACGATTGGATCAGTTCATAAAGAAACGCGTGGAACAGAAGTGATTCTGTATTTGAAAGAAGACGCGGAAGAATTCCTCGGAGATTGGCGTTTACGTAGCATCATTACCAAATATTCTGATCACATATCTTGGCCGATTGTGATGCAAGAGCTGAGCAATATGTCGGAAGAAGCAGAAGCAGAAGGGGATGCGGAAAAAACTGAGAAAGCAGAGCCTGGCTTTGAAACAGTGAACAAAGCAACGGCATTGTGGACGTTACAAAAATCAGATATTGCGGATGAGGATTATAAAGCCTTATACAAACATCTTTCGAATGACTATCAAGAACCTTTGATGTGGACACACAATCATGTGGAAGGTAAACATGAATATACGAGTTTACTGTATGTTCCCTCCCATGCACCGTATGATTTATGGCAACATGAAGCGAAGCATGGTTTGAAACTTTATGTAAAACGCGTCTTTATCATGGATGATGTATCCCAATTTTTACCAAGATATTTGCGGTTTGTGAAAGGAATTGTGGATGCGAGTGATTTGCCTTTGAATGTGTCTCGCGAAATTTTGCAAGACAATAAGCAAGTCGAAAATATCAAATCAGCTTGCACGAAACGCATTTTAGCCTTATTAGAAAAAATGAGTCAGGATGATACAGAGATGTATCAGCGTTTTTGGAAAGAATTTGGTTTGGTTTTGAAGGAAGGTCCGGTGGAAGATTTTGCCAATCGCGAAACGATTGCGAAATTATTGCGCTTCACTAGTACCCATTCGAACTCTGAAGAACAAACGATGTCTTTGGCTGACTATGTATCACGTATGCAAGATAAACAAGACAAAATCTATTACATTACGGCAGCTAGTTATAATGCAGCCAAAAACAGTCCTCATTTGGAAATATTTAAGAAAAAGGGGATTGAAGTATTGTTGTTGAACGATCGAATAGATGAATGGTTGACTGGACATTTGGGTGAATTCGAAGGTAAAAAATTGCAGTCTATCGCCAAAGGTAAAGTGGCACTGGATGAGGATGCGCAAGAAGTACAACAACAAGAAGAGTCTTTTGCCGCCATGTTGACGCAGATCAAAGGCATTTTGCAAGATCGTGTCAAAGATGTACAGTTGACTAACCGTTTAACGGATTCTCCAGCATGTATCGTGGCAGATGAAAATGATATGGGCTTAGAAATGCAACGTATTCTTCAAGCTGCCGGGCAGCAGATTCCGAGCTCTAAACCTATTTTAGAGATCAATCCGGATCATGTGTTGGTGAAACGTATTCATAGCTTCGAAGATGACGTGAAGTTTGAGCGTTGGGTCAATGTCCTGTTTGAACAAGCGGTGATCGCAGAAGGTGGCCAATTAGATAATCCGGCTGATTTTGTGAGAAGGATGAATGAGTTGTTGATTGAGGCTTAAGTTTTACCTTAGGAACGGGCCAGAATGGAAATCTATTTCTGGCCCGTTCCTTAATGCCTGTGCATGTTAATCTTGCGCGCACAGTATCTTATCCCGTTGTTACGAGCGTTAGCGAAGCAATCCAGGGGCTTTTATCAATGCTGAAAATGCGTTAAGGCCACTGGATTGCTTCACTTCGTTCGCAACGACGGCAATTTTTGAACTGTTTTCAAAATGAAATATTCCCAAGTACGTCGTCCTGAACTGATGTCTCCTCACGAAAATATATAAAATAATGCCATGCATAATATGACCCGTTCGGGCTGAGGAAGCGCGCCAGCACTGTCTCGAAGCCTCAGCGCCGTCTTATTTTGACAGCCAGGTTATAA
>CAISKC010000343.1 GCA_903885895.1 uncultured Legionella sp. | reverse complement strand
TTCCTGTTTTTTAGGGAAAAGTGATCACGATCAGGCGATAATAGGTGATCACGATCAAACGAGAATCACTGATCACGGTAGAACAAGAATGAGTGATCACGATAGGCAAGAATACCCATTTAATAGGATTGCCGGTTATCTTAGCCCCTTTTTTCTCAGCTTTTATTGTCAAATTTTCTCAAATTAAAGTGGCAGTACAAGATAAAAATGCGCGTTGGATCATCCAAGAAATGCTGCGTCCTAATGTCATGATTGCATTGGGTGGCCTGGGGTGTGGTGCGTTTTTTATTTATTGTGCGCAATATTTTGGTTCATGGCATTTGTATTTTGATATGGAACGTGTGCATTGGAGTGGGACAGCCGATCCGTTGTTTTTATTTCAATTGTCAACATGGGTTCCGCCACCTTGGGGGTATGACTTAGATTGGGCACCGGCCTTACCGAATGCGTGGTCAAAAATATTGTTTTTTGATTTTTTTCGTATGGCGTCTTATTCTTTCTCAGAAATGTTAGTCCCGATATTTATGTGGATGGAGATCGGCTTTTTATTCTGGATCTTTAAAAAATTGCGCTCAATTGATGAAAAGACGGTTACTTGGTTTTTAGCGGGATTACTGATCTTGCTAGGAACTTGTTTTTCTTTAGCGACACGTCACTATGAGTCAATGAGCCGTTGTCTCTTGCCTGTATGGATTTTATTAGTGATAAGTGATGTGCTCAATCCTAATGGTTCTTTCTTTTTGAGTATGATCCAGCTGAAGTTTCAACGTTTCATAGTGATTGGCTTACTCTTAATAAGTTTAGGGTTTTGGATTCAATTATTAAATAGGTTCTTTATTGGATGGTGGGTAGCGTAGAGACTCACTGCTTTTTCTCAAATACTGCATCGTTCCGTTCGTGCTGAAGAGCCATTAGCCCGAACGGATCGGTGATTATTCCTCAGTAGCTACCCACTGAGTCAAAATGGCGATTAATTTTCTTGCTTGTTCATCACTTGAAATATTGAATTTTGATTTTTGCCAATATTGATTATTTCGCTTTTGATAACGACGAATGGAGTATTTAACAGGTCCAAAAGTCTCTTTGGCTGCATCCCATTCTTGGTAGCGAAAAATAATTGTGGACCAAGCGCCTTTCGATAAAATATGTTTATCTAGTTCACGGACTTTCTCAGTTTGATCTTCTGTAAAGGCAATCGTTAATTCGTCTATGTTTTCATTCATTATGATGGGTGCTTACATAAAGGGTTAGTTGATGGATTGTAACTTCCCACTAACAAAAGTCAAGAAAACATCAGGTTGATAAGGTAAATGATATACCCATGTTTCTGGATTTAGCTCGCTGGGGACAGGTTGATTGATATAGGATTTGTTGACGAGACTAGGAGAACCGCAAGCAGTAAATACTTTACTCATCTCGTCACCAATTTGAAAAGTGCCGCCAACACAGGTACTGAGTCCATTCGTGCTCTGTTGATTTAGAGTAATACCCGAAACACGGCCATCAATGATATTCACTTGAAGATTCACACCTTGCGAACCGCTAGGTATGTTCCACATGTTATAGAGAGGGGTTAGCCCTTGCTCATAACTTGCTGGTCCTTGATTAAGAGTGGAGTAGATTAATTGAGTGACGGGAACTTGCCTCGTTACGGCATCACCACCGGTTTGTCGAGCATCCGGATCACCGCAGGCTGATCGTACTTGATCTGTGGACATCCCTACATTGATATAGGCAGCATGTTGTGGACAATAAAAAGCATCCGCTGCTTGAATAGGAGCAGTGAATATAAAACCGATTACTGCAGCTAAATAATTCAATTTGTTCATTATATTATTAATTTAAGGGGGCCTTAATGAATAAGTATAGCTGGTATTTGATATTTTGAAAGGGCGGGTTTGTAAAGTAGGTTGGGCCGTTCTGCCTGAGGGATTGACTCGTT
>CAISKC010000342.1 GCA_903885895.1 uncultured Legionella sp. | reverse complement strand
CAACCACACCTTAGTATTCGTGACGCGCCTCCTCAGCACGAACGGATCGGAGGAGATTTAAACATTTTTTCTAAATCGGTCAACCAACATTAGAGTTTTATCACCATACATTTTGGTTAAAATTTGGATGGATACCTCAGAACGTCGTTACACTCCTTTGTCCACCCTACACGGCTTTTGTATTACTTTATAACAAAAAATTATAAGGGGATACATCAGCCCTCGCCCGCGCTAGAAATTTGAGTAGTATGATAACGTCTTTTCGCGGGACGAGGGTTGGGGAGAGGGAAATGGAAAATCTACGCTAAGACAACGTGCTCGCGATTTACGAAAACACGGTAGTGATGCTGAACGGCACCATTGATATCATCTTCAACGCCCTCGAGTTAATCATTAGACATCACTTCCTTCGCAAAACAAGAACCTTTAACCTAAACTCCCCATCTAATATAATCTTTATTTAGCCGAATACATACTTTTCTACACTGATAATATTGTTTGAATCTTAGTTTGGAAAACAATAGTGTTGTATGCGCGTCAAGTTTTGTAAAATCAGCTAAACTAATCTGATGGCTTATACTATTTTGCTGGAGTTCATGATGGAGAATAAAAAGCAATGGATAAGCTAACTAGATTTCTTAGTAAATGGCAAATGATTATTGCACTATGTTCAATAGTAGCGATTGCTGTCCATTTTGCGTCAAACAGTAATATTCCCTTGCTGGTAATTATTGCATTCGGTGGTGTACCACTGCTAATTCAAATTATACTTAAACTTTTTAAAAGTGGCATTGGCGCAGATTTTCTGGGCGCAATTGAGTTGATTGCAGGTACCGTGCTGGAGCAATATTTAGCGGCTGTGCTAATTGTGCTCATGCTGGCAAGTGGACAAGCTTTGGAACGCTATGCTATGCGACGAGCATCGGCGGTGTTACGAGCACTGTCCAATCGAATGCCATCTCTAGCACACCGCAAAAATGATGGTAAGATAGAAGAAATTGCCCTCATCGATATTGCAATTGGTGATAATATTGTTGTATTCCCACATGAAACTGCGCCAGTAGATGGTGAGGTGGTCGAAGGTCATGGCTCAATGGATGAATCATATTTAACAGGCGAGCCATACCAAGTTTCAAAAACGATAGGTGCTGACGTTCTTTCAGGCGCAATAAATGGTGAGGCGGTGCTTGTGATTCGGGCAGGAAAAATTGCCCAAGACTCTCGCTATGCGCAAATCATGGGCGTGATGCAAGAGGCGGAGCAAAAACGCCCTTCTATGCGACGCATCGCTGACGTATTGGGCGGCTGGTTTTCAGTTTTATCGTTAGTTGTTGCAGGTGTGGTTTGGTATACCACGGGTAATTCATTAACTGCATTAGCGGTAATAGTGGTCGCAACGCCATGCCCGTTAATTATCGCGATACCGATAACCATAATCAGCGCAATATCAATGGCGGCAAAGCGTGGAATAATTATCAAAGACCCAACCGTGTTGGAGCGCCTACCAACTTGCCGTACAGCAATTTTTGATAAAACGGGCACACTAACCTACGGCAAACCCAAGCTGACTGAAATTATTCCTGCAGAAGGTTTGGTCGCGAATGATATTTTACAATCTGCCGCTAGCTTAGAGCGATATTCAAAACACCCTCTGGCTAACGCGATTTTGCAAGCAGCAGAAAAAAACAAACTCTCAATGATTGAGGCAGAAAGTGTCTCTGAAAAACCGGGGCAAGGCTTAACTGGCATGGTTATGGGGCAAGATATTTTTGTAACCAGCCGTAAAAAATTGCTGCAATCTCAGCCAGATATTAAATTGCCACCAACTGCCGCCGGACTGGAATGTATCATCATGCAAAGTGGCAAATATGCTGCAACGTTCCGCTTTCGTGATGCTCCGCGTTCTGAAGGAAAACCCTTTATCAGTCATTTAAGGCCAGCGCACCAATTTAACAAAGTGATGCTAGTATCAGGCGATAGAGAATCAGAAGTGACTTACCTGGCAGACTTGCTGGGGATTAAGGAAATGCTATCCTCGCAAAGCCCAGAGCAAAAAGTAGCCGTTGTGCGGGCAGAAACTTTAAAAGCGCCAACGTTGTTTATGGGTGACGGAATAAATGATGCACCAGCTCTAGCATCAGCTACTGTAGGTGTTGCTTTTGGCCAGCATAGCAGCATAACAGCTGAAGCCGCTGGTGCCGTAATTATGGAGAATTCGCTAGAAAAGGTTGATGAACTAATCCACATAAGTACTAAGTTGCGCCGTATTGCCCTACAAAGCGCCGTTGGCGGTATAATGGTTTCAATAATCGGGATGGGTTTTGCAGCGTTGGGTTATGTATCGCCTGTGCAAGCAGCATTGATGCAAGAATTGATTGACGTTATTGCAATTGCCAACGCTTTGCGTATGACCTGGGGAAACAAAGTTGAAATTGATTTAAACAAAGGTGCTTAAAACGCACCCCTGCTTATCAATATAAATTTAAGGGCTTTACTTTTAAATTATTTTAAACTCAGTTTATGGTTCAGCTGATGCAAACTGTTCAAAAGCAAGTAACGCGTCTGCTGCATACATGAGAGACGGGCCTCCTCCCATATAAACTGCCATACCTAATACTTCTTCAAACTCCTCTCGAGTGACACCAAGCTTAATAAGTGCTTCTGT
>CAISKC010000341.1 GCA_903885895.1 uncultured Legionella sp. | reverse complement strand
CACGCCAAAGCCATGCGCTTCATCCACAATCAGATGCGCAGTGTCATGCTTCAACAAAGCAGCCATAGCAGACAATGGGGCATGCAAACCACTCATGCTGAATGTGGATTCAGTTAAGATGGCAGTTGGTGCCGGCGCGGTAATTAATTTTCGTTGTAGATCAACCAGATCATTATGTAAAAAGCGCGTATAACTAGCCTGAGCCAACCCCAAACCATCATAGATAGAAGCATGGACAGATTTATCCATCACCACATGCAGTCCAAATTGAACCAAAAGACTCGTCACAGATAAATTGGCCACATAACCCGAAGAAAATAACAAGCAATCATCTACTTCCAGTGCCTGAGCAAATGCCTGTTCTAGTGCGCGATGAGGTGCATGGTAACCACAGAGCACCATGGAACCCCCACTGCCTACAGGATAACGCGCAAATCCCTCACAATACGCAGCCCTCACCCGCGGATCATTGGCCAAAGACAGATAATCATTGCAGGAAAAATCTAAATACTTTTCGGTGGGATCCGACACAATGCGCGACCGATACAACCCCTGCTCTTTACGCTCAGAGAGATACTGTACCAATTTTTCAGAGATAGACTGACTCATTCCCATTCGATAGTGGCTGGTGGTTTCCCTGAAATATCATAAGTGACGCGCGACACACCATGGACTTCGTTGATAATACGATTCGATACTCGCGCTAAAAAATCCCAGGGTAATTCTGACCAATGTGCTGTCATAAAATCAATCGTTTCAACTGCACGCAAAGCAATCACATAGCCATACTGTCGACCATCTCCCATCACTCCCACACTTTTGACGGGAAGAAATACCGCAAAAGCCTGACTCACGCGTTGGTATAAATTGGCTGCACGTAATTCATCAATAAAAATCGCATCCGCCTGTCGTAGAATATCTGCGTACTCTTGTTTGACTTCGCCCAATATCCTGACTCCTAGGCCAGGTCCAGGAAAAGGATGACGCTGAATCATCGCAGCCGGCAAGCCTAATTTTAATCCTAATTTACGCACTTCATCCTTAAACAAAAATCGGAGTGGCTCAACTAGTTTTAAATGCATGGTTTCTGGTAACCCACCTACATTATGATGCGATTTGATCACTTCAGAAATACCCGCTTGCTGCGACAAAGCAGACTCAATTACGTCCGAATAAATCGTCCCTTGTGCAAGCCAAGCCACAGAAGAGACTTTTTTGGCCTCTCGCTCAAAAATATCAATAAACAATTTACCAATAATCTTACGCTTTGTTTCTGGGCAATCTTGATGAGCTAATGCTGCGTAAAATTCTTGAGCCGCATCCACCCACACAATATGGATGCCCATATGATCGGCAAACATAGTTTTAACTTGCTGCATTTCATTGTGGCGCAACAATCCCGTATCCACAAACACACAAATAAGCTGTTCGCCAATAGCGCGATGCAATAACGCGGCAACCACAGATGAATCCACGCCACCTGATAATCCCAATAATACTTTGTCTTGCCCGACTTGCTCTCGGACGGTCTGAATCATT
>CAISKC010000340.1 GCA_903885895.1 uncultured Legionella sp. | reverse complement strand
TTGCAACTCTAACTCAATCACCTTACACAATACATCGTCTACAGAGAAACCACTACGCTCCATCATTTGATCGACGGTTGTCAGATCAAAACTAACGTGCTGCAGAAAGTTGGTATTATCGCATATTTCGGGATAAATTGATAGATTTTTTATGCCATCCTGACCACCCAACCGCATTTCTTCATACAGTTCTTGTGCCGTAGTGACCAAGTAAGCGCCTTGTTGTAACAAATGATGACAGCCTCTGGACTGCGCGTGATAAATAGAACCAGGAATTGCAAACACATCCCTATTTTGCTCCATAGCATATCTGGCTGTTATCAAAGAACCAGACCGTAATGCCGCTTCTACGACTAATAATGCAGAGGACAAACCAGATATGATACGATTTCTCTGCGGGAAATGTCTTGCTATGGGAGGACTATTTAGTGGAAACTCACTCAATATCAAGCCCGTTTCAGCAATTTGTTCAACCAATGTTTGATGGCGATGTGGATAAATAATATCCATACCGGTCCCCATTACTGCCACCGTTCTACCACCGGCCACCAAACAACCACGATGTGCTTGCGCATCAATACCCAAAGCCAAGCCACTTACAATCGTCAATCCGGATTGTGCTAAATCGTGCGCAAAGCGCCATGCCGTCTCAGATCCTGTTGCGCTCGGATTACGCGTCCCAACAATCCCCAAAGTAGGCTGGGTTAAGCAATCAAGATGTCCTTTTGCATAAACAATGGGCGGAGGATCCGCGATCTCCGCCAATAAAGCAGGATATTGCGGTGTGCCACAAACTAAAATATGGTGATACGGACACGCCATCCATGCCAAATCTGCATCAATGGTAGTAAAATCAAATCCGTGAATCGACTTGACCACCTGCTCGGGCAAACCCAATGCGGTCAGTTCTGAGGTGCTGGCACAAAATAGATCAGCCAAATTAGGCCAAATTTTCTGGCAAAACGCGATACTCCGCGGGCCAAAATTAGGAATGCGATTACACGCAAGCAAATAAGCAATATTATCCATAGTCATATCCATATAACGGCGGCAGTCTACGCGATCGTGCAGCCTGAGGTTGGGTCTCGCGCTAAGGATAATGTATTTTTTAATTCGCTGATAGTCCGTTGCATCGCATTGGTTGTAGTTTGCTCTTCAAAAATTGGCAGCCGCTGACGCAATGCTCGATCACAATTTCTGATAAATATTTTTTTTCTATGCGTCAAATCCTCATCTTGATTCATAAAATATTGGGCACAATACGAAATTAACGTGTAAACCAAATCTAGATGGGTCCTACTATTCGAAGGCAATGCCAATGTTTTCATTGTCTGTAAATGCAGATGAAATTGTGTGGACTCATCTAAGGCTCGCATCGCAACCACTACCTCATCAAATGGAAGCGGTATTCTGATTTGTCTGTCTGCCCACAAAGTATAACGTCTCGCAAGAGGCGCTTCGCTGGATCGACCCGCTTTCTTTTTTAATAAATTTGGCACCATCTCCCAGTTACCATGTAAAATGGCCCAATCCAAAGCATGATAACCATCTCCGCCCTCATCTTGCAACAAAGGGTCCACGTCAAATTCCAAAAAAATATTTACAAGTTCTAGATTATTAGTTTGGACCGACGCGGATAGCAGAGTAGTAAAAACCTGCATATTGAGCAGTTCCGTCACAATTTCATCCGATAATGTTTCGAGAAATAAACGTAGGTTCCTAGCATCAGACTGCTGAACTAAAGTCCAAATACAATCATAATAAATATGATACCCTGTAAGATGAGATTGAGGAGCGAGACAAATAGTATGGATTAAATCACCAAATAGATGTATCACATTCAGATCACTCATCTCCAGAGAAAACTTCAGTGAATCGAACTTAAACACCGACTGCAACCAATTTTCATTTATCCAATCTGCCGGGATCTCACGCAAATTTTCGATGTTTTCAAATAAGGCCAAAAGCCCTAGCGTAACCACCACAAGTCGCCGCTCTGCATCGGTACGTTGATGCATTTCATTTTGTAAAAACTGTCGATATGCATTCCATTGATTTGGCGCCGTCAACGCATAAACGATACCGGTTTGGATCAATAAACTTCCACGAGAAAGGTTCCGATTTGTAGCAGAAAATGCCATATCCGGATCCACGCAATACACATTGCCATCTTGATCTTTCTTAAAATTTTTAACAATGCACATGTCTGCAATAATGCGATGATGCATTATGAAAATCCGAATCGCTTCTTTGATAATATCATCAACCGTAGCAGACTGATCCAAATAAGGCATCACCAAGGTAGCATCATCGATCGCGTAAACTTGTAATTTTGGATAAAAATCCGCAAATAAGCGAGCACTGCGCATTTTCTGATTATTCGCAGCCGGCGCAGGATCGAACTCTGCGCAAAAAGTCGGACATACTTGTTGTATCTGCGTAATTGATTGGCTCGTTAATTGAAAATAGCTCTGCGTGCTCGCCCGCGGATCCGTGCTAATAATTTGTTCCACTACAGATAATTGTAAGCCGTCGACGCTGACAATCCCCACTTGATAAGTGGAAATGAATACTTGATATAATCCAGTGCCATTCAAAATAAAAATGAGCTTACGCCCTTTCTCTAATTGCATGACCGGACCAGCAGGCTTTGCCGTACGTTGCAATGCTGTACCCGTAGAAGACACGAGACAAGAATAGTAACGACGACCTTGTTGTATCGTCACGATATGCAATTCGGTACGATACAACAAGACATTGATCTGAGGGAAACTTGATTTTTTCACCAAAACGCGAGGCTCATCTTCAGAAAGATAAGGATGAGATGACACCGAACGCGACACACAATTATAGCCGCCTTGTTCTAAAAAATCCCAGTCGTTGGATTGCATAGCAAGTGTACGGATGGCTTCTGGAACCTGCGGTCGATCTAAAAAAGCAGAAGCGTCCACCCCTGGAGACAAAATAATATCACTTAGGCCAGATATAGGATCCTCATCACCATCATCAAATAAAAAATTCGCATCATCAGAGCTTTGTCCATCATCTGAAAAAGAAACCTTAATTCGTTCTTGAAAATCATCCATGAACTACCTACCTTTCTTTGCATAACGCGATATTAACCGAATCATATCCTCTTTGAAAGAGTACTAGAATTAGGTATACTCATGCTCCTAACCTAGCGCAATAATGGAGATTTTTATGGCAAGAGGAATAAATAAAGTTATTTTAATTGGTCATATTGGCGGCGACCCAGAAGTTCGCTATATGCCCAATGGCAATGCAGTAGCCACGCTCTCTTTGGCGACTACTGAAGCATGGAAAGATAAACAAACTGGAGATAAACAAGAACGCACTGAATGGCATCGAGTCGTCTGTTTCAACCGCTTAGGCGAAATTGCAGGCGAATATGTCCGAAAAGGTAGCAAATTATATGTCGAAGGTAGTTTGCGCACACGTAAATGGCAAGATCCACAAGGCCAAGATCGCTATACCACTGAAATTGTTGCATCAGATATTCAAATGCTGGACGGCAAAGGTGCCCCCTCACCCCAAGATATGTCCTCTCAACCTGCATACCAATCTCAATCTCAAACCCAAACAAGTCGCCCACAACCTACTAGACAGGCAACGGCGCCGCAAGAAATGTTAGAAGAACTGGATGACGATATTCCGTTCTAATCCCTAAGATTGATCCAATAATAATCTTATAAAAAGTTCAAAATGAAAGACTTTGTCATCCCCGCCTACGCGGGAATGACAAAGATTATCACATTAACTTATGCTTCTGATCATTAAGCTCAAACCAAAAGGCCGTCATAATCGACAACGTACAGGCAAACCCGGTTCCTAAGATCCAAGCAAAATACCACATGCTTACCTCCTTTCAATACCCAATATCTTGATTCTCTATAAGAGTCTTTTCTGTCACTTTTCCGCGTAGTACGCGATAAACCCAAGCCGTATAGCATAAAATGATAGGAAGAAAAATTCCTGTCGCAATTAACATCAAGAACAACGTCAATTGGCTCGACGAGCTATCCCATACTATTAAGCTTTGTGAGGGATGAGACGACGATGGCAACAAAAATGGAAACATACTGATACCGACTGTAGCGATAATACCCACTAGTGACAGTGCACTCAACACAAAAGCTAGTTTAGGATGTTTCTTCAACATAGCCGCCAACAATGGGGACACAATACCCAGTACAGGAACGCCTATTGTGATCGGATTACTCTGAAAATTACTCAACCAGGCCCCAGCTTTTTGAATGACCTTTTTATATAATGGATTAGAAGGACCATCATGCGCTAACAGCCCGCTGACTTCGTAGCCATTCATCCAATAACTGACCCAAATCCCACCCAATACAAACAACACCACAGCCAAAACGGCTGTATATTGCGCTACGATTTGCGCACGGTGTTGTATCTTCGCCGTTGTTTTCACATTTAGAAAAAAAGCACCATGCATAGCTAACATACAAACAGATAAAACCCCACATAACAAGGCAAAAGGATTGAGCAAATCCCCAAAACTTCCTGTATAAAAAGATCGCAAATCATCATCGAAATAAAAAGGCACACCCTGCAACGCATTCCCTACCGCCACACCAAAAATCAATGCGGGCACAATCCCGCTCACACATAAGGCATAATCCCAAGATTGTCGCCAAGCTGTATTCGGTAATTTAGATCGATATTTAATACCCACCGGTCGGATAATGAGTGCCAATAGCACAATGAGCATAGCCAGATAAAACCCAGAGAACGATAAAGCATACAAACTAGGCCACGCAGCAAAAATGGCACCGCCTCCCAACACAAACCAAACTTGGTTACCCTCCCAAGTCGGAGCAATACTATTCAACATAATTCTACGATCACTGTCTTCCTTAGATAACCACGGCAACCACATCGCCACACCAAGGTCGAAACCATCCATGACCGCAAATCCAATCAGTAACACGCCTAACAATACCCACCATACTATTCTAAGCGTTGCATAATCTAACATAGGTTACCTCTCTAGCTATTTTTCTAAATAACGGTCTGGGCCAAGGCGAATATATTTCACCATCAAATAAACTTCAATAATAGCTAAGACCGTATAGAATAAGAAAAAACCAGATAATGAAATCATCACTTGTCCAACACTAATAGAGGAGCTTCCCATAAAAGTGGGCAATATGCCATACACAATCCAAGGCTGCCGACCATACTCAGCAACGATCCAGCCTAACTCTGCCGCAATCCACGGTAAAGGCAATGAACAAAATGCCGCATACAGATACCAACGTTGCATTTGAATTTTTCGTTTCAACAGCAAATAAAATCCCAGAGAAAATAGTGCGATGAACCAAAATGCACAAGCAACCATTATACGAAAAGCAAAAAACAATGGCTTCACAGCAGGCTTCAGATCGTGTGCAGCCAGATCAATTTGCTCTTCTGTCGCATCTGTGACATTTTCAGAATATTTTTTCAATAGCAACCCATAGCCCAGCGAAGGTTGATACTTATCAAAAGTCCGTTTAGCATGAAGATCGTCTGGATCCGCTCGTAATGTTGTCAAAGCCGCATAAGCCAGCATGCCCTGCCGAATTTTGCCTTTCCCTTCTTCTATCAACTCACTCATCCCAGGCAACGACTCATGCAAACTACGCGTTGCAATCAACCCCAATACATAAGGGATTTTTATAGCATAATCTGTGCGTTGTGTCGCTTCATTGGGAATACCAAACAGCGTTAAACTAGCTGGGGCTTGTTCGGTATGCCACATCGCTTCCATCGCTGCAATTTTCATTTTTTGATCATGATTTGCCAGATAGCCACTTTCATCACCCAATACGGCAACCGACAAGGCCGAGGCCAAACCAAAAGAAATCGCTACCGCCATAGAGCGCTGTGCAAATTCAAGATTTCTACGGCGTAATATAAAATAAGCAGAGATAGCCAATACGAAAACAGAGCCTGTCACATAGCCAGCGCTAATAGTATGTACAAATTTAGCTTGGGCCACAGGATTAAAAATAACGGTAGAAAAATTATCAACTTCCATGCGCATCGTTTGATAATTAAAAACGGCACCTACCGGATTTTGCATCCAACCATTGGCAATCAAAATCCATAATGCAGAAAAATTAGTCCCTAATGCTAATAACCAAGTCGTGCACATATGTTGAACTTTGGTCAGCTTGTTCCATCCAAAGAAAAACAATCCCACGAATGTGGCTTCGAGAAAAAATGCCATCATTCCCTCAATGGCAAGAGGTGCACCAAATATATCGCCAATATAATGCGAATAATAGGCCCAATTGGTCCCGAACTCAAACTCCATAGTCAGGCCAGTTGCAACGCCTAACACAAAATTAATCCCAAATAATGTGCCCCAATATTTGACCATCTCCTGCCAAATATTCTTCCCAGTCATGACATACACTGTTTCCATGATTGCAAGCAAAACCGAAAGACCTAACGTCAACGGCACAAATAGAAAATGGTACAACGCGGTTAAAGCAAATTGTAATCTCGATAAATCTACGACATCATGCATTGGAATCATTGGAATACCTTTTTTGCTGTTTATGAATCATTCGATGATCCTGGTCAAAAAACCATTTTTTAGGCACTTGAAGATGAGGTTGTAACCCCTTCACACATACTACCCATAACACCACAAGCAGTATCAGCTTTACTAATACCGTCATTCCCATTTCACGTATAAAATTGGGCATGGCTTCATTCCCCTATCATTTAAAAAGATTATGCCAAAATACAGAAGAAACTACGAGAATAACTTATACTAAATATAAGAACATTTTTTTAAGGATCACAGGATGTGGTTCAGACTCTTCATCGTCTTAACTGGTGTTGCAACCGCTCATTATGGATATAGTGGTACTTTACCCCCTACACCATTGCAAGACGCACCACCTGCCATCTCCATTACTAACCCACCGTCGCATCATTTTGGAGCTTGGTTAGACCAATTAGGTTTTGATATCAACCCGCAAGCACTAGATACGATTGAATCTATTTTAGCCTATGCTAACACCCATCAAGTTGAACACAATCATATT
>CAISKC010000339.1 GCA_903885895.1 uncultured Legionella sp. | reverse complement strand
TTATTTCTTCGAACTGGTGGGCACGTCGTTGCACTCCTTTGTCCACCCTACACTTCTGTTGTGTTATTTTTTAATAAAAATTTATGAGGGGATCCCTCAGGGATGAGGGGTGATCATCTTACGCCTCCCCACTCGTGGAGAGCGGGAATAAAAAACCACCCAATACTCGGAGATATTCTTATGAAACACATTGACCATATTGCGCATGCAAAATGGATATTGACAGGCGAAAAAAACCAGCGCGTTTTGGAAGATCATGCTTTATTGATAGACAAAGGTGTCATTCTAAAGATTATGCCGAGTACTGAAGCGCGGGCGCAGTATCAAGCGCAACACGTAGATGATTTTCCGTATCATGCACTGTTACCAGGCTTGGTGAATGCGCATACTCATTTAGGCATGAATTATTTTCGCGGTCTTGGTTGTGATTTACAGCTGATGGATTGGTTAAATACTTGTATTTGGCCTGCTGAAAAGAAATGGTTGTCGCACGATTTTGTCCATGATGTTTCTTTGTTTTCTATGGCAGAAATGATTCGAAGTGGGACGACGTGTTTTAATGATATGTTTTATTTCCCAGAAGCTATTGCTGATGCGGCTAAGACAGCTGGGATGCGAGCGTTTATCGGTATAACAGTGATTGATTTTCCTACGGCTTGGTCGGCCAATACGGATGAATCGCTTGAGAAGGGATTGGCTTTTTGCAAACAGTATCATAAACACCCATTGATTACGCCTACACTTTCACCTCATGCTCCTTATACAGTGAATGATGATTCTTTTATGCGTGTTCAGGAAATGGCAAAGTCATTGCAAGTAAAAATCAATCTGCATTTGCATGAAACGCAAGCAGAGATTGAGCAGTCCATGGCGCAGTATCAAAAACGACCTATCAAACGACTGTTTGATTTGGGCTTTTTGTCGCCGGAAGTAATAGCAGTACATATGGCGCAATTGAATGAAGAGGACTTAGAAATATTAAGTACGGCACAACCAAGTATCGTACATTGCCCTGAATCGAATATGAAATTAGCTTCTGGGATTTGCCCAGTGCCAACTTTGCAAAGTATGGGTTTGAATGTGGCGTTGGGGACAGATAGTGTCGCCAGTAACAATGATTTGAATATGCTCAATGAAATGCGTACTGCCACGTTGCTGGCAAAGGTGGCAACAGGCGATCCTACTTGTATGAATACAGACGATACGTTTGCAATGGCCAGTGCGAATGGTGCAAAAGCCTTAGGTATTTCGCATATAACAGGGACGTTGGCAGCCGGAAAGTCTGCGGATTTTATTGCCATGAATCTCGATGCATTTGAAACACTCCCGGTGTATGATCCGATGGTTCAAATTATTTATTCGAGCAGTCGTGAACAGGTCACAGACGTTTGGGTAGCTGGAAAACAATTACTTAAAAATAGAGAATTGCTCACTTTGGATGAAGAAGCATTGAAAGCCAAAGCGCGTTCGTGGAAATTATGAGAAAAAGGTAACCAAATGAATACATTTGATATTGATAAAGCTTATGTGAGTGTTTACGATGAATTTTTAGCAAAATTTGATCGAGAGCATGCATTGACCGCATCGCAGTTAAAAGAAATAAAATCTTGCGCACGAATTGCCGCATTACGCGATGGGACTGCCGTACCGCCTGAAGCGGATACGCTCTGGGAAGAGTTTTAGCCATGGGCATTTGGTTTGATCCGGCGATTACTTTAGAACAGTTAAATCGTCGTGGCGAAGATTCTATGGTCGATTTTTTAGGTATTGTGTTTACGGAAGTAGGCGATGATTTTCTCATTGCTACGATGCCGGCTAGCCCGCGTACCCGTCAACCCATGGGGATTATCCATGGAGGAGCTTCTGTTGTTCTAGCGGAAACAGTTGCTAGCACCGCTGCAAATATGGTGGTTGATTTTGATCAATATTATTGTGTTGGTTTGGAAATCAATGCGAATCATATCCGCTCTGTACGCGAAGGCTCCGTGCAGGCGATCACCCGCCCTCTCCATTTGGGTCGGACAACGCAAGTTTGGTCTATTGAAATCTCTAATCAAGCAGGGCAAGTAACGTGTGTTTCACGTATGACTGCGTATGTCTTATCCAAATAACTTGTGTCATTTTCTCGGTATAGGCAAGGTCTCTCCATAGATTGGATTATTCCTCATTAAGAACTTTTATACATTATATATTGACATACGAGTCTATTTGGAATTAAATACGGAACTATCAGGACGATAAAATGGAACTAGTCCCAAATATTTCAGGAAGAGATATTGTTTAGGATCTTTTAGCAAGGAGTCAATTATGGATAATCAAACCAACCGAACTTTGGCCTATCTCTTGGCCAAGCCTATCCCAACACCTGAATTAGAAGCTATTTCTGGTGGCAACCAAGTCGGAATGACCGCGCATCAAACAGTAAAAGTAACGGGCGATAGTGCTCAAGGACCCGTGATGAGCTACGACGTTAGTGTAGACATATAAGGAGGCATCAATAATGGCTACTCTGCAACCGACTACTTTCAACTATATGTCATTTGATTTGAATTTAGATCATTAGAGATCTGTTGATGAACACCATGCCAACTTTTCTGGTGGATAGGCTTCACTTTGTCACTTTTATCATTTAGCTAGGACATGTAGGGTAGATAAAGACGTGGTAGCGGCGAGCCCACCAGAATTGTTGTATAGAGTGTTTGTTAATTTTTGGATTTATAACATGAGGCTGAGGAAAATGTCTCATTATGGAGCTGTTATGAAGTTTTTAATTCCAACCGAGCCGGATGATACCCATGCTATTTTAGTCAAAATAGCATTAGAAACCCTGGGGCATGATGTCTCTCTTTTGTTCACTGCGGATCACCCTACTTTGCAAAAAAATTCCATCTTCATTGATAATCAACGCTATCAATGGCAGAGCGTGGATAAAGATACCGCTATTTTTTCGGAGCATTACGATGTGGTGTGGTGGCGCCGAGCGCGACGACCTTATCTTCCTAAACAGAGTGTACATGCCAAAGACTATGTGTTTGTAGCACGTGAAAACAATCTGTTTTTTGAATCGTTTACCAGTAATTTGGCACCCGATGCGTGGTGGGTAAATAGTAAAGATGCGGCATATCGAGCTAATTTTAAGCTATTGCAATTGAAAATTGCGAGCGAATGTGGATTTATGATTCCTACAACGCTTTGTTCCAATGATCCGCAGGAGATTCAGCAATTTTTACATTCCAATGAGAAAACAGGGGTTGTCTATAAACCGATGTGTTCGCATTTTTGGTTTGAGGCGCTACAGACTAAAATTACGTATACGGCTCGAGTAAAAAATAAAAATTTGCCTAAACGACATATTTTGCAAACGGTACCCGGTATTTTTCAAATTGAGATTAAGAAAAAATTTGAATTGCGAATTACTTGTTTTGGAAATTATTTGGTCGCAGCAAAGCTGCATTCTCAGAAATATCCCGATGGCATGATTGATTGGCGGGCCATTCATAGTGCGCGTATGCTGATAGAACCTTTTGATTTACCCGAAGCGGTTTCTCACAATATTCGTTTATTTATGCAGCGGATGGGTTTGGTGTTTGGCGCATTTGATATGATTGTGACGCCAGATGATGAGTATGTATTTTTGGAGGTGAATGAGCAAGGTCAATTTTTGTGGATTGAAGAATTTAATTCTGATTTTAAGATGCTAGATATTTTTATTCAATTTATGTTACAGCGATCTGTGACATTTACATGGGATCCTGAGAGTTGTACGCATAGTATTGAAAAATATCGCAGGCAGATGAAAGACATTTATGACGTGAACATGAAACATCATGTGCAAGTGAATAATGTGTGTGCGCAATCATGAAGGCAATTGTTCGGAGGGTGTTCTCGATGCGCGGTGAGCAGTTACTGTGTGGTATTTTAATGGGGCTGTGTTCTATGAGCTGGGCTGCGGATGTGGTAGATGTGCACGGTTTAGAGGATGGGCAGGCTCAAAAATGGTTGCAACAGTACACGCCCCGGATCCAGGCGCTGGAAATGCAAATTATGTTGACGTTTCTCGATATGAATCAGGGGAATCCGAGTACGCAGTGTTATCACTGTCTCATAGCCAAGAAAAAGCAAGTGATCGCTGATATCAAACACCAGGGACATTTCGAGTTTGTAGACTTACAAACGGTGTATTATCCCAAAGATAAAAATATCTATACGACATTGGAAATTATTGACCATGCCCATATAGAGAGAATGCGTTTTATAACCAAACCAGCACATCATCATTTATTGCGTAAATTAAGAACCCTACGCAATCGCTTGCGTGACAAATTGTATCAACATCAGGATGTTGTGCTGAAAATGATACAATATCAAGCGCTTGTCATGCGCTTATGGCTGTCTCATCAATTGGATCACGATACCAATGATTGTCCTGCTTATCATTGTCTCTCATCGTTTCATCATCCAGCATTAAAGCCATATTTGGAAATATTTCAGCAGGGAATTGTGAAAGACAAATCTTGGATTATTGCGACATTACGCAGCGATCCGGATCCAGAGCGTCGAGCAGCAGCTGCATTGTTAGTGGGGCATTTTCAAGAGCCTGCAGAGATCATCACGTTGTTGAGTTCGTGTATGAACGATACGGAGATGGAAGTGCGGAATAATATATTACGCGTGATTGCGACTACTTTATATAAATCGCATCTTAGTCATTTGGATAGTATGCCTTTTATCCAGCTTTTAGATTCTCCTTATGTGACGGATCGTAATAAAGCGTTGGGTATTTTAACAGTTCTAGCTGACAGTCAGCGCGGTAAAACACAAATTATTCAGCACGGTGGGCGTCAATTGGTCGCATTACTGCATTTAACGCAACCCGATAATCATGATTTGGCTTATATATTATTACAAAAAGTCAGTCATCAACATTTTGGTGATCATGATTATCAGCGATGGCAGGATTGGATAAGAGCTCATACAGGATAAAAAACGGTGTCATTTTCGTGTAGGGAGTCATCCATTCTCACATTGGTACAGTCTTGTCTTAGGGATAGAGCCCTGCCTATGCGGAGATGACAATCTGTATTGAGTTTTCTCGTTTTGCGTAAGTCCAGCTAAAGGAAATAGCCATGCATTCTAGTAAAAAAATCTATGGTTCTGTCAGCATGAATATCCAAGCACCTTACCCTATGGTGATTGCTGGATTTACTATCTTAGTGATGGCGTTTCTTGTATATGGTTTTAGCATGGATTTCACAGCAATGTATATTGTGAAGGGCTATTTAAACGCCAAATTAGGTATTGCACGAGTCTATGCAGATCGCCCGGGGATTATTACACGTGGTTTTGTGGTCGTTGGTCAGCAGGTACCAAAAGGTGCGGCATTATTTATCGTGGATACGACCACGGATGAAAGATCGTATGTGGCAGAGCAAGCATTATTACAAAATAGGTTGCGTCATCTTGAGCATACTCTACAAGTAAAAACCCAATATTTGCATTCTTTACAGCCGTTGTTGGCGAAGCATTACATGTCTGTGACGGCTTATCAAACGTTTCGCGACCAATTAAGTTCTTTAGAAACGAGCCGACATGAGCTGAAAATAGCTATGTTACATCATCGTAATTTACGTGCTTATGTGGTGCGTGCGCCAATCTCCGGGATGATATCCAGTCTTGAGGCTCATGTCGGGCAAAAAGTTAATTTGACCCAGTCGCTATTAACGATGTTGCCAGATCATGCAGAATTAGTCGTACAACTCTACATCCCAGTCGCAAAATCAGGATTTTTACAACCTGGCGCCAATATTGCTGTGCGATATGATGCCTATCCTTATCAACATTTTGGGTTGGCAAGGGCACGGATCCAATCGATATCACAGAGTATTTTAAGCGATCGGGAGGAAGAAAAACCGGTGCAAATCGGAGAGCCCTATTATAAGGTGGTAGCGTATTTAGACCAGCAATTTATCCTTGCGAATGGTCAAAAACATCTTTTGCAACAGGGTATGACTTGTTCTGCAGTGTTAGCGGGTGCGCGTAAGAAATTATGGCGATGGATTCTTGATCCCATTCATCATTATGCGGTGACATGATGGGTATGCGATTTTGGCAAACGTCCTTACGGTTTCGTAAAAAAGCAAGATTACATATGATTTTACAAGAAGAAATGGCAGAGTGCGCACATGCTTGCATTGCGATGATTGCTAATTTTTGGGGGTGTAAATTCAGTTTATCCGCGTTACGCAGTTTACATCAGACTTCCATCCGCGGGACAAATTTACTGCAGATGAGTCAAATCTTTGATCGACTTGGATTTAAAACGCGGGTTTTGCGTGTACCGTTTCAAGATTTAGCCTATGTGAAAACGCCAGCGATAGTACATTGGAACCATTGTCATTTTGTCGTCCTAAAAACTGTACAACGGCACAAAATAATTGTGCATGATCCAGCATTAGGCGTACGTAGTTATAAAAATATCTCAGCGATAGAACTTTATTCCGGCGTTGTTTTAGAAATAGAAAAAACGGAGCATTTGGCACCGAATAAAGCATCACCTAAGTTGACGATCTGGACTTTGTTAAAATCGGTCCTTGGAATGCCACGCATATTGAGCATGTTATTACTGTTATCAATGGTCATTGAATTGATGCAAGTCATCAATCCTATGTTTATGCAGTATGTGACAGACTATGTGGTGGGGTCCAATGCGTTGACACAAATGTACCGGATTGGTTTGGGTTGTGTGATATTTATATTATTACAAGGTTTAACGGAGTTTTTACGAAGCCATTTGATTTTGTATACCTCTATTCAGATCACAGAGTCATTTGCTGCGGAAGTATTTAAACATGTATTAAAATTGCCGTTAAAATATTTTGCACACCGTCATCTCAGTGATATTCAATCAAAGTTTCAGTTTGTCGATCAGCTTAGAACCAAATTGAGCACCGATTTCATGCATACGTTTTTGGATGGCTTGATGATTTTGGTAACGTTGACGGTGATGTTGCTATACAGTCCTATTTTAACGGCCATGATTGCTTGCATGCTGACTTTCTACGCGGTCATATTATATTGGAATATGCGTACTTATAAGCAGCAATCAGGCTCTGCACTGGCTTTGCATGCGAAGAGCGCTGTCACCTTTCATGAAACGTTACGCGGTATTGCGCCAGTGAAATCGTTTTTAAAAGAACATGTCTGGTTTCAATTATGGCGCAATGATTATGTTGATGCGCTCAATCATGATGTCCAAATTGCACAAATACAAATTCGTTACCGAGTTTTGAATCAAGTTTTATACCACATCGAATATGTGTCTGTGATCTGTATCGGCGCCGGATTAGTGTTGTCTCAGCGTTTGTCGATAGGTATGTTATTAGCATTTTTAGCATATATACCCATGATCTTTCAAAATGCTATGTTTTCAATAGCTGAAAATTGTCATTAATTCGCCCATCCAGAGCACCTCCAATATTGGGCAAGATAATGGAAAAAAACTCTCTGATA
>CAISKC010000338.1 GCA_903885895.1 uncultured Legionella sp. | reverse complement strand
TCTGATTCTAAACTACTGAATTGTGAATAATAATGAGTATGTGCTTTTTTGATCAGCATTTGTTGATATAAAGAATGATATTGGCTGCGATAAGGCAATTTGTACACGGTACTTGGATGGTAGTCAGGGGCAGACATTTTCTTTTCTAGTCTGACAAAATGTTGCAAAATGCCGTTATCTAAAAACTGTTGTTCAATCGGAGTTGAAAAGTCCCAAAGGGTTCCATCTGTATTGCCATAAAATATATAACTAATCTGTCCACGTTGACGATATTGAAGCAAGCTGGGATGTTGCGTTGAAAGTTTTAGGTGTGATTGTTTCAACGGCATGTTGTGAATGATTTTTAATTCAATATCACAACCCATCCGCTTATTGTAAGGAAATAATTGTAAGTTCGAATATTTTGGTATGGCAGCAAGCACGGCTGTAATTTGTGCTTGACGTAAGGCTTCTGTCTGTTGCAATTTTTCGAGGTAGGTGAATATTTGTCCACGCCCATTTTGTAATTTAGGAATTAAATACGTTATGTCGCCATGGGCATTGTTGAGTATGGCAATAATTTGTTGATTTAAAGCAGGGTTGGTTTGCTGTATATACGGTGCCAAGCGAGCATAGTCTTCAGTTAGTGTGCTACGATCTGCTGTTGATACATGCGCAAAAAAATTTTGTGCAGATTCTTGAGCCCAAGTAATTTCTTGCTGTGACGTTTGACTCTCTTGGCGTATCGCTTGAATATTTGCTTCGCGTTCAGCTAGAAAATAGGAGTCCTCTAAGACAAGCAACTCTTCCCCTCTAAAGGAAAATTCAGCCAAGCCTTTTACATGATCGGTGATAAAATGATAATACTCTGTAAGCTTACGTAGTAAAGGGCGTGATAAGGCGCCTGGTGTCAATGTGAATTCGATTTCAATACGGTCTGCGTGTTTCACTAACAGTAGGATCGCTGATTTTAAAATTTTTAAATAGGTACGTAATAATTCTTGATATGCTTCATTGAGTTGGCCAATTTGAGCAAGTGTAGTGGTTAATATACTTATTATCTGACCAATTAAAAGGGCGTAATTATATATTTGATACACTTGATATAACGGATTGAGCGGGTTTCGTTTGCTGCGCTCAGCATTTTTTTGCGTACTTTTCAGCGTTTTTAATAATTTTGTCGCTTCTTTTTGGAGTGCTCGGAGTTGGGATGGCGCAATATTAGGCGCGTATTGCGTAACGTTAGAGGTATTACCATTGATCCAGGTGGTCATTAGATCAATGTGTTTAGGCAGATCTACGGAGAATTGGCTTAAAACATCGATATCCCATTGGCCATTCGGATCGTAAATATAACGTGTCATAAAGCCTACAGCATTGCCTGCTTGAAAACTGGATGAAGGTTGATATTTTCCTGGAGCAAGAAAGGGTAATACAGCTTGCTCAGATGCTGGAGGTGCCGCTTTGCCCATTTTGGAGTAATATTTAAAGCGATCCAACAAAACACCAAACTCACTGACCTCTTCGTGAAAACGTTGCGCAAAATCAATGTCAATGTCCGTAGCAAGCGATAAAGCACGGTAAATTTTATCGTAGGTTGCTCCAGTAACATAATCCGTTATATGCCTCCAAATGCTAAAAAGACCGGAAACATTAAGATTAAGAGCTTCAACATCTTGCAACATTAACTTAAAATAATGCGCAGAATTGATGAGTTTTTTTAGTTGTGAGACTTGTTGTGGTTGACTAGAAAAATGCGTATGTGCGCGTTTTTCAAAAATATGTTGATAGATTGCGAAATGCTGAGGATGATATTCTATTCGGCACGGCGTGGGGGTAAAAGGTAGGTGACGGTCACGCAAGAGCGCTGCATCGAGCTCGGTCAACGCCCATTCGTTGCCTTGCGTATTGCCATATAAATAATAACGATTACCCGCTGCAATAATGAGTGGTAGATCGAGGAAATTATCAGAAAGCGTGTGATAAGGCGCGTCTTTATTGATAACTTTTTGGATAATGCTGGGTAGTTCTTCTACTTTAGTTTTCTCTGGTACACTGAACAATCCCATATCAGAAAATTCAATAAACGGGAGACCGTTGGGATTCATATCTCTGAAATAGGGGCTTAATAATTCGGTGTTGAAGCTGAAACTCTCCGTTAGGATATCTGGAAGTGGTTCCAAACGTTCTTGAAAAGTGATGCGTTCAGTTTCTGAAAACCTAGCCAAAGCCTCATTTTCTGGTGGAAAACTTGCTTTCATTGCGGCGAAGTCTTCTTCTGCAACGGTGTCGTTTAGAGTTAATAGCGTGACAATGGGCTGGCTAAAACCAAATTGCACAAGATACAATTTATCTTCAAATAAGGCATAACCGGGTTTGTTTTGAAAACGTGCTTGCAATCGGAGCGCATCTGTTGTGACCAAAGTACTAGGGTCAACAGATAGAGCGCTGCGGCCATAAATGGCGCCATGAACCCAAGTTAAGACATCTTGGCTACGTCCAGCTAGTATTTCAGATACTTTCATCTTCTGAAATTCTTGTAGTTTTTTTGTCCAGGTCACAGCTGTATTCTCGTTAGTTTGTAGAAATATGGGTGTTATTATAACAGGTTTCTTGACTAAAATAAAGTCAATGTGTTGTAAAGGATCAGATAAATACTTAGGGTTTGTAGGCCATTAGTTCTGTAGCAAGGCTACCTGTCACCAGTATGCTGCCAATGCTCAAGAAACTCAGAAAAATGGGGTTTGTGAGATTCAGACCGTAGATACGTGGCCAAATTATCGAGTGCTTGTTGGTGTTCATTAGGGCTCAGTGTGCCGCGCATCCGTTCGAAGTTTAAATAGACGCCATAGGTATTGAGCACGTCTGTTTCGCAATAATCGCGGATTTTTTTCAGATTTCCGGCCTGGTATGCTGGCCATACTTGGTCGCCATGCATGCCCATTTTACCTGGAAAACCAAGCATATGTGCGATTTCATCTAAAGGGGCAAACGCTTTGTTTTGATAGCCAGATAGGACGTCCATGAGGTCCAAATGTCGATAATGAAATCTGTTGAGATAATTTGACCAACGAAACGTGGAGATGTGTTCTCCATTTTCCCAATAAGTAGGTGCAGCAATTCGATGGAGGAGGGCTCGATAATGGAGCACCGGCAAATCAAAGCCATTGCCGTTCCAACTTACTAAGGTAGGTGAGTGTTTATCAATCCCGGAAAAAAATCGCTGAATTAACTCTGCTTCAGTAGATTGCTCATCGCCTAAAGACCAAACCGTTACTTGTTCGGATTGGACTAACACAGCAGAGATAGCCACTACTTGTTGTAAATGATGAGGCAAAAAATCATGACCTACTTTGCTACGACGCAAAGCAAACATGGCAGCAGCAGTATCGTCATCCGACAAACCGTGTAAATCATATAGTTTGCGCCCAGAAACCAGATCAGGGACGGTTTCAATATCAAATACTAGAATACTCATCAGTGACTCCTAACATGCCAGCTTTAATTTTTCCCAATAGGTATTATATAAATCTAATACCTTTTCCCCAACATCGCGCAAATAATAACTGTTTGATAAAGTGTCTTTTGCTGGGAAAACAGTGGGATTATCCCGGATAGTAGCGGGTAATAGCTGTTGACTGGCCAAATTGGCAGTGGTATAGCCTTCTTTGAGAATAATGTCTACGCCACTTTGTGCTCGAAGTAAAAAATCAATAAATTGATAAGCTTCGTCTAAATGAGGTGCGCCTTCCGGGATAGCCAAGCAGTCCACCCAAAGTAAAGCGCCTTCCTTTGGATAAACAAAACGAATATTAGGATTTTCAATTTGTGTTTTTACGATATCGCCATTCCAGGCAGTGCCGATCAAGACATCCTCGTCAATCATCAACGATTTGGTAACATTGCTAGCAAATAGTTTGATATTGGGACGCAATTGTAATAAATGTTGATATGCTTCTTCAATATGTTTGGGATCTGGGTCGTTGGGATTATAGCCCAAGCTTATCAAACTTATGGAAAACACATCACGCATATCATCCACTAATAATAATTGACCAAGGTACTTGGGATCCCATAAATCTTGCCAGGTATGGGGAGGATGTTTGATCCAACGTTGATTGTAGAAGATACCTGTTACGCCCCAGACCAATGGGACTTGATATTGGTAGTTGGGATCATACGGCTTCGATGCAAAAAAAGGATCGACATTTTTGATATTGGGGATTTTACTCAAATCTAACCGAGTGAGCATACCATAATGTTTTAGGCGCTCTACAAAATAAGAAGAGGGTAGAATGACATCATAGATATGTTTGCGATTAGCATGTAATTTTGCATACATCGCTTCATTACTTTCATAAGTGGATAAATTGACCTTGATACCCGTCTCTTTTTGAAAAGCCCAAATGAGACTCTGTGGCACTTCTCCGCCGACCAAATAAACATTCACAATCTTATGTTGTGCGAAGCTCATATTGGTGAAAAATAAGCATAAGCTGCAGCATAATACTTGCAAAAAAAGCATCATGTCTTCCTTGTTAGAATGGATGAGAGCAACACGAGAATAAAGGATATAAGTAAAGTGATGGTGCCTAATGCGTTGAGTTCTGAAGTAACGCCGGAGCGAATCATAGAAAAGATTGCCAATGGTAAAATATTAAATTCGGGGCCAGCTACGAAATAGGAAATCATCACATCATCAAAAGATAAGGTAAAAGACAGGAGAAATGCGCTGAGGACACTAGGAAACAACAAAGGTAATAATACTTTCATTAAAGTACGAGTATGACTGGCCCCTAAATCTAAAGCGCTAAGATAAATATTCATATCTAAGGTTTCAATACGGCTCAAAATGGTGAGTAAGACAAAGGGCAGGCAAAATGTAATGTGTGCGATTAATAAACTAAAAAACCCTAAAGGAATCCTAGTATAATTGAAAAAAATGAGTAGGGCGACGCCTAAGACGAGATCTGGGATGATGATGAGTAGTAGCACCAAGGTCAAAAACCCATCATGTTTCTTGATTTTTTGAGAGACGAACAGTTGTACCGATGCTAATAAACCAGTAATGGTCGCGATACAAGAAGCAGAAAAACCGAGAATAGCGGAATGAATGAAGGCGGACCAAATTTCTGTATCCTGCAATAGGAGGTGATACCAATTATTTGTGGGCCCATGCCATAACATGGAATATTTAGCATCATTGAACGAATACACGATTAAGATAAAAATAGGCAGATATAAAAAAGTAAAAACCAGAAATAAATAACAGTTTTGGATGAAGGATTTCAATGCAATACTCCCTGCTGTTTGGGGCGATAAAAGCATAATGAAATCATTAAGATGACAGTGAGTACGATACTGGTCGCCGCGCCTTGCGGCCAATTTTCCACAACTAAGAATTGATTTTGAATCATATTTCCTAGCAGGACTGAGCGTGCGCCACCTAAAATATCAGGAATATAAAACAGCGTCATAGCAGGTAAGAATACCATCGAAGATCCTGCAATAATACCTGGAATCGTATTGGGCAAAAAAACCCGAAAGAAAGTGACCCAACGGTTTGCGCCCAAATCTTGGGCAGCTTCGAGTAGTCGAAAATCAAAGCGTTCCATATTGGAAAAAATAGGCAATACCATAAAAGGCAATAAATTATACACCAAGCCACACATGACGGCAAAATTAGAATAAAGAAATTCGATAGGCTGAGTAATAAAATGGAGTTTAATGAGTACATGATTGATCAAGCCATGGGCTTTTAGAATGGCAATCAAAGCATAAGTACGGATCAGTGAACTGGTCCAAAATGGAATGATAATTAAAAATAACCACAGGGTTTGGTATTTTG
>CAISKC010000337.1 GCA_903885895.1 uncultured Legionella sp. | reverse complement strand
ACATTGATTGCTTAACGTTTTCAATTCATCATTAGATAATATAGAAAAATCGACTCTATTAGGCTGTTGCAAATTTTGGGTAACGAGATCAGTCAGGTTTGTGGGGGCGTTTACTCCGCTTGAGCATATGCGAGTCCAGTAATGCATAAATTCTGCATCATTTTTGAAATGAAGTGTTTTTAAGATGAGATTTTTTTTTAATTTTCGGCGCGTAATTTCGTTCACTGTTACGGCATGGACAGCTGCTAATAGATTGCTAGCGCGATATTGCAATGCCTCTTCCCCAATATAGACAGCATTAGGATGGTTTTGCATCGCTTTATTTAACGCTTGTGTTAATAAAAATGCCTCTGATTTATTCTGCTCATTTTCACCATCAACACACTTCCTCGCTAAATCAGTGCGGCTATTTAGTATTTGTATCTCAGAATCTTGTGAAGGGATTAATCCAGGTGGAATCGTTTTTTGCATGTCTGAGAGTTTGAGTATGGAGTGTAATTCTCCATTAGCTTTATATTGCAGCACAGAGTTCGGTAAGATAATCGTATCACCTTCTTCTAGTATATCATCAGCGTTTTCTAACTGCTCAAGAGATGCAGCACGGATAATTCTTTTCCTGTTGAGTGGGATGTAATTGTTTTGCGTTTCATAACTTAGCAGGTTGAGATTGGCATCAGACATATTATGCAATCGTATTTGTCTAGTGAGTGTCGCAACATAATGTGCAATTTCTTCGTCAGCACCAACACCCGACCTCTCATCTGACGCCTCAGTTGAAACTTTAATGGATGTTTGCTGTGAGGCCATCCATTGATCATTTATTTGTTTTACAAGGTTATGTAATTCAAATTGATTTCTTATTTTAAGGGATGAAAAAAACCGCTTAAAGCTTAGGTTTGGAAGTATTGTTTTCTGTAGTTTGATACGTAAAGCAGTGATAACGTCTTGAGTTTGTTGTAAGGCGATACTGTCGGCTTGGCAGAGATACAAACCATCTTTTTTTGTTGCAATGGCAGAGTTTAAACCGCTCGTTACTAAGTACTCGCGTGTTGTCTCATCGGTGCTGTTGCTCAATGCTTCTGAAAATGGTGTATTGGGTGTGGGAATGAGAGATGATGGCATCACTAGCGCCATCTCAGTTTTGTCTAATATAGCATGCTCTTGAAAGTCGCTATCAATTTGCGATATCCCCTCTGGGGTGATGATAGTATCGCCGATTTGCAAATTTCTTATTTGGTTTTTAGATCCGCAGAATAGCATTCTTGGGCTATGAGGGATTGTGTCAATATTACAGGCGTGACTAAGTGCCATGAGTTTCATGATGGGTTGCTTCGATATATTGTTTTGGTTTATAAGCATTTCTGAAGCATAGTCTACGAATGGCTCAGTCGGGTTTTCAGACCATTCTTTATGCAATAATTGAATATGAGCTGTTAGGTGTGCATAAGACACCATGCGCAACTCTCGTAACATTGGGTCTTTCATATTGCAAAGTGTTTTATAAACATACCTTTAGTATAGTACAGTATTTATGCAAAAATCTGTTTTATTCGTTAAAATTTAAACTTAGAAGACGATTTATGCTCATTAAGAGACGCTTGTTCCTGTTCTTGGTTTTTATATTCTTGAAATTTGCTACGAATGGCTTTGCGCAAAGCGTGATGGCCGCCATGGACTGAAATTTTATCTTTGCCATGAGTAGGAGGGATGCCTAATGCTTGTAAAAACAATTCTGCTTTACGTTCATTGTCTATCTTAGCTTTCAGTAAGGGTTTATACACCGCAACTGTTTTGGGATTTGCTTCCATGATGATTTGAGAATTTTGTAAAACTTGAATGGTTTGCATAGCAGTATTTTGCTGTGGTTGATAATCTTCTCCTAGCGTGCCATGAAGCTCTCTAATCACCTCTTGAATCGCCGTTTCGACATGCACCAACGTGCGCGGTTTGGCTGGCGATTGGTTGGAGTGAAGTAACATGATAGCAGGAGAGGGTGTCACTTGTTGTGCTAAGGGATCCATATCTTGCAGCGCTTTTAATTGTTGTGTAGCGGCACGCAATTGTTTTGTGTCCATCTTGGATGATGCGGGTGCGCCCTTTTTAATAGATGGAAAAAATCCAGAAAACTCAAAATAGGATTTATGAGTGCTTTCTGTTTGATAGCGGTGTAAGAGCCTGTTATATTGCTCTTGTTCCACTAAATTTTTTAAAGCAATGGGGATGGCGCCATGAGATTTCTCTGCGTTTTCTCCTATGTTTCTAAGATACATTCCTTTTGTATGTTCTCGAATAATAGGATTTAATCGGTCACGCAATGTTGTAAGCGCTTTGGCTTGATCCTTTTTACTATACTGATCCAATATAAGAACTTCTGTTTTAGAGGTAGGGTGATTGGCTAATAGCTCGGGATATTTTTGCATATT
>CAISKC010000336.1 GCA_903885895.1 uncultured Legionella sp. | reverse complement strand
TACGTCATCCAGAGCGTAGCGAAGGATCTCAGATTGTGCAAAAATCAGGAGATCCTTCGCGCAAAAAGACGGCGTTCTGGATGCCGTACCTGGGGCGTTACGATTTAACTTAGATAACGCTTGAGATCATTCAAGATTAACTGGGCCCACAGGAGTATCAACGCGATGAAAGCCAAGCGATAGAGTAGGACCTCTAAGGCAATAGACATCGGTTTACGGCGAATTTTTTCTATGAGGGCATATAGGATGGAGCCACCATCTAGGGCCGGGATAGGGAGGATATTGACCACTGCGACCACCAAATTGAGATGTGCCATAAAATATAAGAAAACGGCTACCCCATGCTTGAACGAGTCGAGGATATTGGCAAAGATGCTAAAAGGACCAAGTAGTAGAAAGAAAGGGATCGTGCCAGTCACGATTTGTTTGATCAGAACCAGGTAAAATTGTAATAGCGCCAGTTCTCTATGCCAGGCAGCGGACATGGCTTGCAGTAGACCGATACCTGGGACAGTGTGTTGTTGATAAAGCGCATTATCGGGAACGAGCCCCATTTGGCCAAATAAAGAATGACTGTGTGATTTGTTGTGCCATTGATCCAAATCTAGATAAGTTTGATGGATCATCCCTGTCGAACTTTGGATGCTGATCGGTACTTGATGCTTACCAAAATTCATGAGTAATTGCATGCCTACTTCTGGCCAGGAAGGTGTGGGTTGATTGGCGATACTCAGAAAGATTTCTCCTGACTCAAGATGCGCAGAAGCGGCAATGCTGTTGGGTTGTACGGCAGCAATCATCGGCGTGGTTTCTTGATAACCAATGAGGAATAGAAAAATCAAAGCCAGCCACGCCATGCCAAGATTCGCGACAATCCCGGCGGACAGGATAACGATACGCATCCATATTGGTTTTTTATCAAAGCAAAATTTCTTTTGTGAAGGGGTGACGTCTTGACTGCGTGTATTATATAAGTGGACATAACCACCTAGAGGCCATAATGCCCAGACCCACTGACGTCCTTTTTTGTCGTACCAAGTCCATAATGGCTTGCCGAAACCAAAGGCGATCGCATGAATCTTGACGCCACACCAACGCGCAGCCAGTGCATGGCCTAATTCATGTATACCCACTACGAGTAAGAGACAAATGATGATGGCCAGCAGGCCTAATATCCAAGACATACCATTCCTTTTGATAAATCGCTCAATAGTATTTCAACAGAAGTTCTATTACACTGCAAGGACGAATCAGTTTTATAGACTGCTATGACCGATGCCAGGTTGCAACGAAAACAAACTTTCAATATCGCATTGATCACATTTTGGAGTAATTTTGCTTCATATGGCTTGAATACCATCCTCATTTTATTTCTGACTAATTCTGCCCTAGAACACGGCCTAGGATATACCCAAGCGCATGCCTATGCTTTCATGGGCGTGAGTCATGCTACGGGAGCCTTGATGCCTATTTTAGGAGGCTATATGGCGGATCAAGTCTTGGGTTTGCGCCGCAGTATTCTGTTAGGCAGTATTTTATTGGCGTTGGCCTATTTGTTGATCATGCTGAGCGGTATGAGTATCGCAGCACATGGAGATATCTTATTTCTTATGGCCTACGCCATCACACCTGCCGTGGGATCTTTGCTGGTTGGATCTGCCTTGGTGTCGCACATTTATCAAGATGAGGAAGTGAATGCGAAGTCAGCGATGACTTATTATTATATGGCAATTAATGTGGGTGCTTTGTTAGCCACTGTGATCGCGCCATCTTTGTTAGAAAGTCGGTATGGTCCCTTATCGGTGTTAGCTTTAAGCTTTATGGGTAAAGCCATTGCAGCGCTCAATTTTTCTGCGCGGTATAAACTGTATAATAATGTGGTACAGGGTAAAGATGCACGGCCAATGTCTAAAGTGCAAATTGTGAAAATTATATGGTATGTACTGAGCATCTATAGTTTTACTTTGTTTGTTTTTTTGCATGTGGAGATGGCCGGTATTTTGATCGGGATAGGATGCTTGTTAGGCATTGCTTGGTTTTTATATCAAACCTTTGCTTTGCAAGGAATCGTCCGCCTCAAACAATGTATTGCTATTTTATTAATTGTTGAAGCCATTGTTTTCTTTGTGATTTATAACCAAATGAATACCACTTTGATATTATTTGCCAAGGATAATGCCCATAACCAATTGTTTGGGATTGCTTTTTCGCCAGCGCAATATCAATTATTGAACCCATTGTTGATTATTGGAATAGGGTTCTATTTACCGACTTTTTATCGAAAGTTTCCGAGCTTTACGATTCCTTATCAATTTGCCGCAGGCACTATTTTGGCAAGCTTGGCGCGAGTGGGATTGGGG
>CAISKC010000335.1 GCA_903885895.1 uncultured Legionella sp. | reverse complement strand
TATCTAATGGTTCTATTACAGATATTGTGGTAACTAATACCGGATATAATTACACATACGCTAATGTAACTATAACTTCAGCAAATGGTTCTGGTGCTATTGCAATATCTCCAGTATCACCAATTGGTGGCCATGGTTATGATGTTCCATCAGAATTGGGTTGTTCACATACTATGTTTACTTGTGAATTTAACGGAAACGAAGCTGTTAATGGTGTTCCAATGGTACCAACAGATATTGATTATAGGCAAGTTGGTTTACTTTATAATCCATTGGCAAATAGTACTTATCCATATTTTGCTAATGCTTCTATCTATAGTGCCACAACCCAATTGACAATGGCTCCAGGTTTTGGTGCTTTTGTGAGTGATGAAACAATTTATCAAGGTACATTGGTAAATCCAACATTTAAAGCTACTGTACTGAGTTTTAATACTTCAACCAATGTAATTTACGCTATAAATACAAATGGAACTCCAACATTGAATCAACCAATTTTCGGAAGTAGTTCATCAACTGTAAGACCTTTATTGGGTAAAACAGGTCCAGATTTCATCAGTTTTTCGGGTTACCTAGCATATATAGAAAATAGGTCAGGCGTACAAAGAAGCTCTGACGGTATTGAACAATTTAAATTTGTACTAGGGTACTAAAAGGAATAAAATGCCTCTAAATTTTAATGTAAGTCCTTATTTTGACGACTTTCAATCAGCAAAAAACTATCATCGTATACTTTTTAAACCTGGTGCTGCAGTACAGGCAAGAGAATTAACACAATCTCAAACCATATTACAAAATCAAATATCAAGTTTTGCTGATAATATTTTTAAACAAAATTCTCCAGTAACTGGTGGACAAATAACAACAAATTTTAACTGTAATTATGTTAAATTGTTGACCACATATAATTCGGCAGCAATTGATGTAACACAATTTACAAATAAAATAGTTCAAGATGCGACTGGTACAATTATTGCACAAGTAATTGCAGTATCTCCAGCAACTTTAGCTGATCCACCAACATTAATTTTGTCATATAAATCTGGTAATCAATTTGGAAATGGTTCAGTAATATACGACACACAATCAAATTTAGCCGCACAAGCCATTGCTGTTGCTGCTACAGGCTCAAGTTCAGTTGCTTCTATTGCTCAAGGTGTATTTTACATTGCTAGTAATTATACTGATCCTGCTACAGGATATTCTATTTCTAACGGTATTTTTGTAGAAGTCACTCCACAGACTATTATACTAGACAAATATGATAGTGTGCCTTCTCTGCGTGTTGGTTTATACATAACAGAAACAATCATAGATTATATTACAGATTCTTCTTTACTAGATCCTGCTGTAGGTGCATCAAACTATCAAGCGCCAGGTGCTGATAGATATAAAATATCATTGACTCTACAAACCAGACCTATACCATTAGGTCAAGATGATGGATTTATTCCTTTATTAATTATCAATTCTGGTTTTATACAAAAACTTATAGATGGTAGTGTTTATAATGTTATTGATGATTATTTTGCTAAACGTGATTATGAAACAAACGGTGATTATGTTGTTAATGATTTTAAATTAACACCAAAAACAAACACATCTGATTATGCAAATTCAACATATACCCTGTCTATTGGTAAAGGTCTGGCTTATGTACACGGTTATCGTGTAGAAAGTACCTCTCCAGCTGATATTATAACAAATCGGGCAAAAACAACATTAACACAAAATAATAATCCTGTATTCATAGATATTGGATCTTACTTATATGTTGATACTGTTAATGGTGCTAACGGATACTTTTTTGATACATCTACATACGCACAAATTGATTTACATACAGTATCAGCAGCCAACGTTAATACAGCTTCTGCCTGTACCTACAATTCAACTCTTGTATCTTCCGGTTATATTCGTGGTTTAATATATGACCATAACACATCTGATGGAAATGCAAATTCATATGTTTATAGGGCATATGTATCAGATTTACAAAATCAAGCGCCAACAGCAAACGTAGTATCGTCTACAACAAATACTTTCACTTTACCGAGTTATTTTTCAGCAGCAAATAATGCATATGTTGGTGTAAACGTATCTATTATTAATGGCACGGATTCTGGTGATTTTAGAATTATTACAGCCTATAATGGATCAACTAAAGTTGCCACAATTAATCAAAATTGGACAGTTTCTCCAGACACAACATCAGTATTTGTTTTAAATTTTGGTGTCAAAGATACAAATACAGTTATCTATGCAAATAAAGCTTCTTATCCAGCTACGATTTATGGTACAGCAAACATTAACGTAGAAGGCCGTGCAAACGGCGTATCAACTGGTACTTGTACTTTAGAAAATCCGGCTCAACCTGAATTAATTTTCACAGTAGGTAATCCTTACGTTTCTGGATTATCTGGTACATCATATACTACACAACAAGTATGGAGAAACGTTTCTTTTACTGCGAGTGGTTCTGGTGTTGGTGCTTCGTTACCTTATACAGGCGATTATAATAACGTAATTAGACATTTTGGTACATTAAGTTCAACAATACCATTAAATTTAATTGAACAGAACTATACTATTGTTGTCACTAATAAAGGATCTTCTTCATTAACGGTTGGACAAATTATACCTTGGAATACTGCAGGAAGAACAGCTACTTTAGATAGTACAGGATCAACTATAACATTCAATATTACTGACGCTGGTGGTTCATTTACAGCAACAATCGTTGCAAAAGTTTTTGTTGAAAATGGTGACAATACAGGCCATATATTAAGAAATAAATATTTAATTACTGGTAACACATCAGTAGCATATACTTCCGGTACTCAATTTAATACTTATACATTTGTTGATGATACACCATTAACTTCAACAGGTCAAATATACATTCAAAATGCTGGTCTTGTTACACCAGGAAATAAACAAAGTTTATACTTGGCTGACGTTAAATCGGTTATTAAAGTTTTAGATACAGTATCTTCGGGTGTAACACCAACAACTGCTGGTTTATCATCTTACAAAGACATTTCAAATAATTATATTTTTGATAATGGCCAAAGAGATAATTATTATGATCATTCCGGTATTACATTAAAACCAGGTGCGCCTCAACCAAGCGGTAATATACTAGTATTTGTTAATTATTATCAACAAACCGGTGGTGATGGTTACTTCGATGTAAACTCATATACAAATGATGTATATCAATTATTACCAACTTATACAAGTAAAGCTGGTATAACATATGCGCTCAGAGATTGTTTAGACTTTAGACCAGCTCGTAAAAATGCACAAACATCTTTTGTGTTCCGTTATTCAAATTCTGCAGCATCAAATTATGGCACATTTTTACCAATAGATTTGACTACATTTATAGGTAATTATTCATATTATCTTGGTAGAAAAGATAAATTAGTTCTAACAAAAGATAAAAGCTTTAAGGTTATCGAGGGTACATCTTCAAATAATCCTATTTTCCCATCAGAACCCGATGGATCTTTGGTTTTGGCTGAATTAACACATAATCCATATACTGGTTATCTTCCAACAGAAGCACCAAACGGTTATGTTCCAGACCTTTCTATTGTTAAAGTTAAACATAAACGTTATACAATGGAAGATATTTCTGGTTTAGAAAGTAGAATTAATAACTTAGAATATTATACCTCTTTAAGTTTATTAGAACAAAATGCAAATTCATTACAGGTTTCGGATGCATTTGGATTAAATCGTTTTAAAAATGGTATT
>CAISKC010000334.1 GCA_903885895.1 uncultured Legionella sp. | reverse complement strand
CCATCGCAGCTGAGGCGGCGCTGGCGCATCGCCTCAGCCCTAATGCGGCGACAATCGTAATGCCCCATCCAAACGAATTGTTTCACCATTGATGAGTGGATTTTCGATCAAATGCATAACCAAAGCTGCATATTCTTCTGGATAGCCTAAACGTTTAGGAAATAGCAAGGTCGACTGCAAACTATCTTGAACTTCTTGTGGCATATTTAACAGCATCGGCGTTGCCATCAATCCCGGAGCAATAGTATTCACTCTGATCCCCAAACTCGCTAATTCGCGTGCAGCTGGTAAAGTCATAGCAACCACGCCGCCCTTTGACGCCGCATAGGCTAATTGCCCAATCTGCCCTTCAAATGCTGCAATCGACGCAGTATTTATGATCACCCCTCGTTCCAGCGACTCAGTAACTGGCTCCAGCTTAGCCATTGCAGCTGCCAGCAAACGCATCACATTAAACGTACCCACCAAATTGATATCAATCACTTGCTTGAACTCTTGCAAAGGCATCGCCCCTTGTTTATTGACCATGCGTCGAGCTGGGGCAATACCAGCACAATTAACTAATATCCTTGGCGTTCCCACTCGCTCAATGGTGTACGCCAACGCTTGTTCAACAGCTTGTTCGGAAGACACGTCACATGCCACAGCATCTTCTGTGCCATCAGCAATGTTCTTGTCCCAAACCATCACTTTGATCCCACGCTGGCGCAATGCCAAGGTCGTGGCTTTCCCCATGCCGGATGCGCCACCCGTTACCACAGCGGAATGTTCAGAAATCTGCATCATTTATCCTCCGAATGACTACGCGTGATAAATACCTTACTCAACGTTTTAAAAGTCGGCTTCCCTGCTTGCTCTACCCACTCGAAAAAAACCATTTCTCTGGTCACCAATTGCACGCCGGCTTGTTGCATCCGTTGTAAGGCATAATCGTGATCACATTCATTGCGACTACTCACTGCATCAACCACGACAAAGACATCTACGCCTGCAAGACGCAAATCCAACGCCGTCTGTAAGACACACACATGCGTTTCAATGCCCGCTAAAACAGCTTGTTTTTTATTGATAATTTGCCAGTGTTTTTGAAATGAGGGATCTCTATAACTAGAGAAAAATAATTTATCGACATCCGTTTTACCTGGCATCAATTTGCGTAACGGTTCTATCGTAGGCCCTAATCCCTGTACATATTGCTCCGTGACCAATAAAGGAACATCTAACTCAGAAGCCAAGCGCATCAACCATTGGCAACTGGTTATCAGCCTTTCCACATGACAGACATAAGGCGTCAGTTTCTCTTGTACGTCAATAACGATTAAACAAGATTTTTCCTTTTGTAATAACATCACACACTCCGTGTTTCGTACCTTAGCAATGCATGTAAATCAGGATGCATTTTGAATCAGACTGGACCTTGATTTTTTTTATAAAAATAGCCAAAGTCCAGTCATAGCATGCATTCAAAAACGCGTAATAGCAAGCTACAAGGGTTATCTTGGAAGCTTGATTCGTCCTAAATAAATTTTACTCTACCGTCGCTTGCAATGGTAATGACATACATCCCGCTCTCAAAAAAACATAATTTTATATTTGGTTTAATCTAAGATCAATATCACTGTAGGTATACCCTCTGTACGGTACGATATTTAAAGCCGGTTCGAAAAAATATAGTCTATTCTGTGCGTATACCAGAATGACTTTTAATTCTTATCATCTCGGAGTATGCTATGCACATTTGAATGATGCAGCGTATAGGTTGAAAAATGTGGTTTAATAATGCTCTGGTTTACTCTTATCAATCCAAACAAATGTTTTCTCAAATCCAAGCCATGGAACAAGAACATTTAAAACCGTGCCCTGCGCACGCGCGTTTTACATTTGGTTGGGTGCCTCCTTTTGAAGAAGATCTCATCCATGAAGTCGCTGGATGTATCATGATATGTCTGGGCAAAGAAGAGCGGATCCTTCCGCGCTCGGTGATTCAGCGCCATCTGCATGAAAAAATAAAAGTGCTAGAAACTGAGCGTGGCTTTGCAGTCAAGCGGTCTGAGCGTGCGCAAATGGCAGAAGACATTGAATTTGATTTGTTACCCAAAGCGTTTTGCTTACAAAAAAAATTATATGCATTGTTTGATACGGTCGAGCAGAGATTGATCATCAATACCAGCAGCGTGAATCAAGCAGCACAATTACTTGCATTATTACGTAAATCAATCCCTGATCTTCAAATTGAACCATTGGGATGTCCCGACAATCTAGCATTGCGTTTCAATGATTGGATCAACCACCCTAATGATTTGCCCCCTAATTTTACGCTTGCTTCTGATTGTGTTTTGTCCTCACTGGATAATGAAAAGAAACGCTTTGCTTGCAAGGGTGGTGAGTTAAATGAAATTCAATCTCTGATTGCACAAGGATTTTCCGCGACAGAAGTTTCTCTCATTTGGCATGAACGCATTCACTTCACTTTGACGCAAAACTTGACTTTCAAACGTCTCAAATGTTTAGATTATTTACAAGAGGACCTACAAGAAATTGCGGATATGGATGGAGAAGCCCTCCAGCGCGATGCAAGAATTACGCTGCTTGCCGGTGAATTACGTAGTCTATGCAATAGTGTGACGGTTGACATTGCGGACAAAGTTCCACAGAAAAAAACTCCTGATACCATCCAATCTTAATGGACTAGCTAAAATGAAAAGACTCTCAATGTTACTCATCATCCTATTCTCTCTATGCTCACTGAGTGCTTGTAAACACTTATGGGGAGACCATGAAGACGAGGAAGAGACTCCTTTTCAAGGCATGTCAGCGCAACAAATCTATACAGAGGGCAAGCAAAAATTAAACAAACATCAATATTCTGACGCCATCAAACGCTTTGAAGCTTTGGATAATCTCTACCCATTCAATGATCATGCTGAACAGGCAAATATTGATTTGATTTATGCGTATTACAAAAAAGAAGACTACCGCTCTTCTGCTGCAAGCGCGGAGCGTTTTATCCACCTTTACCCTAGATCTACCAGCGTGGATTATGCCTATTACATGAAAGGTTTAGCCAATTTTAATCAGCCACGCGGCGCATTAGCCAACATCCTACCTATGGACATTGCCAAACGCGACCCTGGTACTCAAGCGCAAGCTTACTCCGATTTTGCAACACTGGTCCAAAGATTTCCCAATAGCCCTTACAAACCCAATGCTTTGCAGCGTATGATTTATTTACGCAATACATTCGCCCAGCGGGAATTAAACGCAGCATACTATTATTTTGATCGCAGAATGTATGTGGCTTCAGAGGAACGCGCTAGTTACTATCTCAAAACTTATCCGCAAGCGCCACATGCCAAAGAGGCTTTGGCGGTCGTATATTACTCAGATTTAGCGCTCAAACTAAACGACGCTGCCAACGATGCCTTAACAGTGTACCAGGCAACTTATCACAGCAAACCTAGAAAAATTACCAATCATACACAAGAGTTGTAACCTAATCTCTAACAACATCTTTTGTACGAAGTCCGAAACCTCCCTCGCCCGCGAAGAAACCTTTGTAAAAATAAATTGGTAAGCGCGGGGGAGAGAAGAAGTACGTAATTTACCCTCCCCACTCCACGTCATCCCGAGTGCAGCGAGGGATCTCCCTGCAGTGGTAGGTACTTTTGAAAAGCCAAGATTTCATAGTAAAGAAACCATATTCTGCCCGGCAATCAATTGCTTCACCACATCCGGATCAACCAAGGTAGAGGTATCTCCGAGATCATCAAATTCATGCTGAGCAATTTTACGTAGAATACGACGCATGATTTTTCCGGATCGTGTTTTAGGTAATCCTGGTGCCCAATAAATTTTTTCAACTGTAGCAATGGGGCCAATTTTATTCCGGACATGCTGTTGCAAGGCATATTGTAACGCTTCATCAGGTCTCACGGTCGGCATGCATGTCACAAACGCCACAATGCATTCCCCTTTCACCGCATGAGGCACACCTACCACCGCAGCTTCCGCCACACCAGGATAAGACATCAACGCGCTTTCCAACTCTTCTGAACCCAAACGATGACCGGATACTTTGATCACATCATCATTGCGACCAATGATGATCAAATTGCCCTGTGCATCACGATAAGCTTCATCACCTGTCGTATAGCAACCCGGCACAGGCTTTAGATAACTATCTATCAAACGCTGGTGATCACCAAAAATAGTCTGCATCAAACCTGGCCAAGGGTGTCTTATCACCAAACGTCCAGGACGTTCATCTTCTATCAATTGTCCCTTTTCATCGACTATCTCAGGCAAAATACCTAGAAAATACGATCCTGCAGACCCCGGCACAAATTTAGTGTCACTAGGTACCGCTGAAATTAAAATCCCGCCGGACTCCGTTTGCCACCAAGTATTCAAAATAGGACAACGTCCCTCTCCCACTACCTGATAGTACCAAAGCCACACTTGTGGACCAATAGGTTCGCCGACTGAACCCAACAAACGCAAGCTTGTGCGCTGAGCTGAGCATACCCATTGATCACCCTCCGCACGCAGAGCCCGCAAAGCAGTCGGTGACGTATAAAAAGTTGTGACCTGATATTTATCAATGATCTGCCAATAGCGTGCATAAGTAGGATAATGAGGAATCCCTTCATATAAGAGGGTCGTCGTGCCGTTGGCCAAAGGACCATACACTAAATAAGTATGCCCCGTGATCCACCCAGGATCAGCCGTACAGAATAAAATATCGCCTTCGCGGTGATCAAATACGATCTCATACGTCAAGGCCGCATAGACCATGTAACCACCCGTACTATGTACAATCCCTTTGGGTTTCCCTGTCGAACCAGAAGTATACAAAATAAACAAAGGATCGGAAGCATCCATCTCGACAATAGGACAATGACTATCAACGTGTTGCATGGCCTCATGATACCAAACATCTCGCTCAACAAGCCAAGGCACTCTACGCCCCGTGCGGCGCACGACTATCACAGTTTGCACCAGAGGACAGGCCGTCAATGCTATATCCACATTTTGCTTAATAGGAATATGTTTGTCGCCACGCACACCTTCATCCGACGTAATCAACAGTTTGGCCTGGGTATCTTGCAAACGCAAAATTAAAGCGTCAGCAGAAAACCCAGAGAATACGACAGAATGTACAGCCCCAATTCGAGCACAAGCCAACATCGCAATGACCAATTGCGGTATCATCGGCAAATAAATACCAACCCTATCCCCTTTCTGGATCCCTTTGGCGCGCAGAACATTGGCAAAGCGACAGACTTCTTGATGAAGTGCTTGATACGTATATAATTGAGATTCGTGGAGTTCAGAGCCCTCCCAAATCAACGCAGTTTGATCAGATCGCGTTGACAAATGCCGGTCGAGACAATTATAACAAGCATTCAATTTGCCATTGATAAACCACTGGATCGCTGGACTACTAAAATCCCCGACACACACCTCATCCCAAGATTGCGACCACGTTAGCACACGCCTGGCTTGCTCATCCCAAAATGCTTGGGAGTTCTGAAGTGAATTGGCATACAAACGCGAGTAAGTCGCCGCATCAATGGCGACTTGTTTATCTGATTGATAATGAATAATCGTTGGGATCGTGGATTCAGACATACGCTATCACAAGCCATAAACGTCACTTATCTTGTCACTACCCCATAAAAATGTCAAAAAAAGTGTTTGCAACCATCAGGGCTCTGTTATAAGATCCGCAACGGAGAGATGGCAGAGTGGTCGATTGCGGCGGTCTTGAAAACCGTTGAGGGTTAAACCTCCCAGGGTTCGAATCCCTGTCTCTCCGCCAAACCCACGTTTATGCTCATTCGTAGCTCACGTAGGCTGGACCATCAAACTCATGCTCACATTTATTTATTATTTTATCCAAAAAATACGAACTAAAATATATAAAATCGTCATACCAATCACAGGAACGACTAGAAGCGCTAGAAGATTATAAGTTTCCATTCTATGTTCTGAAGAAGCTTTATAGAATTTTTTAATTTTTTCCCATACTGACATCATTAGACAATCTCCATTGTTAGCGTTATTTATCATGCTTAACTGTTTTTTCTATTATTTAAATCATGCCACACTCAGGAGCTGATGTATCCCCACGAAAATGGATAATATAATTTCATAGATACTATGACCCGTTCGGGCTGAGGAAGT
>CAISKC010000333.1 GCA_903885895.1 uncultured Legionella sp. | reverse complement strand
GCACAAAATAAAAAGTTAGCAAATACTCTTTGCTCAAAATGTTAACTTTCCTCAATATATCGCGCAACTTTTTCACCGCATGTTGCACAATTTCCATTGAGTACAATGCTCCTACCAACAATTGTTGCAACAGGAGCACTTATGGTGCAGGTAGAAGCACATTGACCACACCAAACATTTTTTAGGATTAACTCCTTTTGAGTCACTTTCGATTCCCAAATATCCAAAGCCTTTTTAGTACCACTCACGTTGATTTTTTGAGGTAACTTGGTGCGTGCTTTGGCTTGCTCCCAATACTGCATTAACTCATCAAATGATTTTCCTCTCAGATGGGGCAAACCTTTTTCTTTGGCTAGCTTCTTCATGGCATTCAATCGATGTTCAAATTTATCCAGACTTTTTCGTAAGGTGACCTCAGGTGAAAAATTGTTAAATACACACATTGAAAAAGCAGCGTGCAAAAGATCGCCTATTTCATCCTGTAGTGCTTCCCTTTGTTCGGGTAAATGCAGATGCTCCTCTATTTCTAAGCATTCGTTACGAATCTGAGTCATAATTTGATCGCTGGTTTCCCATTGCAAACCAAAAACTACAGCGTCTTGCTCTAACTGCTCAATTTCTTCAAAAATAGTCATCATATCGCCTTATTTTCATTGATCACGATGCTGCTAGATTGCCTAGATCGCCGCAACATTGCCGAATCATTGCCGAATCATTGCCGAATCATTGCCGAATCATCATGATTATTATTTCACTATAAACCAAATTGTATTTTTGGTACTGCCTGAGGAGTCAATAGCTCTTTTTTCTTTTAAAATAGCTAATTCATGACGTAATGTTCGTGCGGTCAGTGGCGTATTTAATTGATGATTAATTTCACCAGAGGTCATTGAATCTTTTTGACTCATAATATGAAGAATCTCTTGTTGTCTGTCTGTTAACTGAGATGTAGCAACGCTTTTCTGTTTCTGTAATTCCGAATTCATGGGTTCATTAAATGGAAATGTAATGGATAATCCACCTGAATACTCTGTTAATTCAGGTTCAGGTGTTTTATTTTCATGACAAAATGCCATTATCCGCGTAATACCTGTTCCCCAGGTTTCAATCCATCCTCGCTTGTAGAAAACATGAGCAATGTTTTGATTGCGTGGATATGAACCATGTGGTTTTTTGAGTTGTTCTAATTTTAATTCTTTAGGCAATTCTCCAGCATTCCACAGCTCAAGACGGTCATCGTAAATAGCCAACATAAGTGTCGTATTATATGCCGTATAATCTCGGTGGCAGATTGAGTTAATAAGTGCCTCTCTTAAAGCAAGTGCTGGTATAGCTGCTTGATCAATACGTTTCCAAGAATCTTGCTCAAAAAATCCGGCTACAGGTAAATGTCGAGATGTAAAATCATGTGCCGCTTGGAGTAACTGAAAAGCATTTCCTCGAACCCATTGACTGTCAATAAAATCTCCTAACTTATCTCTGCCTCTGAAGCGCGCTAATTTAATGGCACATTGGGCATAATCATTTGAAATTTTCTTTGCAAATAACACAACTGCCGCATTGGTGAGGCGGCCATTTTTTGTCAACTCTAAATTTGCTAGAATATGTTCAATATCGTAATTCATTACTTCTACAGGAATACGGTGTTGGTCAACGCCTGCTTTAACCGTTTTTCTGATTTCGTCGTGATCAAGGTCATTGATGCTATATTCACTTGCGAATTCTTTTTCCCAAGAATGATTTTGATGATTGCGTTGAATGATAAGTTGTTCATAACGGTGTTGGGTCATTTGTGTTGTGCTGGATTGAACGCGCTCATAAGGTCGGGCATCATAAACATAAGGCGCATGTTTTCCTTGTGGTACTGCTAACACGATCACCTGCAGACCATTTTCAATAGGGATGTAATGCACAGAAATTGGCACATTTGGCTCTATTTTTTTGATTTCATTCGCAAGCTCTAGTTTGGTTTTATCTGAAACTTGTTGGCCAATCAACTCACCATTGTCTTTAGCACCGAATACAACCACTCCACCTTCTCCATTTAAAAAAGCGCAGACGGTTGTAAATGCAGCTTTAATTTGAGTGGTGGATCGTTTAAATTCCACTTGATGCGATTCACCTTCTTGAATCAGCTTTTGTAATTTTTTTATGTGCATGCGACAACCTCGTTATTCATTTCAATTTTTGGTGAACCTTTTGGTGAACTTAAACCCGGCAATATACTCATAGATAATAAATTTTCCACGAATTCTCCCCACGAATTTAATGCATCTTTTCTTTGGGGTAACATTTCATTTTTATTGTAAGTTGCCATGATCTTTGGCATTTTATGGCCCAAGCATTTTTCAATTACAACAGGGTCTACATGCAATGCTTCCCCCAATTGTGTGGCAAATGTTCTTCGCAAGTCATGTGCTGTCCAATACGGTATTCCAACACGCTCTTGAATGCGGCTAATCGCTTTTGAAATGGCCTTTTCCGAAAGACATGAACACAGATCATTAGCTGTAAGAACATATTCTGAAGAGGAAGCCTGTTGTAATACCTGTAATATCGATTTAACTTGTGAAGTTAAATGAATTTTCATCGGCATTGCAGTTTTTGTGTGCGCAGGTGGAATAATCCATAAGGATTGATCAAAATCAAATTCAGACCATGTTGCCAAGCGTATTTCTGCGGTTCTAACGCCTGTTAAGATAATGATCTTAATGGCTTGTGTGATTGATAAAGATAAGCCATGTTGATCACTCTCCAAAAACAACCACAAGGTTTTAAGCTCATCTAATGTGAGATAGCGCTCTTTAGGTTTTTCAACACCACCAACGTCTCTTGCTCTTAAGCTTGCAGCGGGATTTGCAACCAATTCACCACGATTGAGCGCATAATTAAATACTTGTTTTAGTGTGCTTAATACTTTATTGGCATGCATAGGTGCGCCGCGTTTTACAATGGTATCCAAAGCCCTTGTGATATCGCGAGTTTGTAATTTGTTAAGTTCTAGTTTGCCTAATAATGGAATAATATCGGCATCAATTTGCTGTTTAATTTGCTGAGGTTGTTTGCGATGCTTCAGGATATAGTGCTTGTACCATTCTGTTATTAATGTTTGGACGGTATTGGTTTTTTGAATTTGTTGCTCGAGGGCAATCTGCTCCGGATCTTGGCCTGAAGATCGCATCTCCCAATATTCATTAAAACGTTTGCGTGCTTCTGCAACCCCCATTGATGGGAAATGACCAATGGTTAGCCATTTCTCTTTACCATTAAACTTATAACGGTAAAACCATGTTTTTGTTCCTTGTGGAGAAATACGTAAACAGAACCCATTACCTTCATTGACAAGGTATCGCTTTTCTTTGGGCAGCAGTCCTAAAATTTTATTATGCGTAAACTTTCCCATATTATGGCTACACTTATGGCTACACTTTTTCTTGAGCTTGCATTAAATCATATGATACTATTTGACATACAGATAAAGCAACTACCCTTTGATTTATCTAGAATAAGCAGGTTTTTTGATATTAATTGATCTTTAATGAAAACAAATTAATCTAGCATGGGGTGCTAGTGGTCGGAGGTTCAAATCCTCCCGTCCCGACCAATGTCAGCAAAGGTTTCAATAAAGTCCATTTCAGCGTTACATTCAAATCGATTCAAATTCTATATATTTGATTACTTTCCAAAATAATGTTTATATTAATAGATGATGGTCCACGCTAAAAACCTAAGGCAAAGTTTGGAGCGTATCGCTCATCGTAATTTTATAGTGTGAGTACCTGAATGAACAGTTGGTGGAATCAGGAACGTTACTATATTTCAAAAAGAAATGCATATATTGCTACACTCATTCTAGTTATTTTATCCAGCATTATCCGGATTTGGCCTCTCCACATGCTCGGTTCATATAATGCTTATTTGACGTACTATCCAGCTGTCATTATTGCTGCGGTTATAGGCGGATTTTTTGCCGGTATTTTAGCGACAACCTTAACTTGTCTCATCATCTCATTCTTGTGGTGGTTACTTGTGACTGATCCATTTATCGCCGTCCCGTCTGATTGGTTGGTGATGACTTTCTTTGTTTTTAATGGCATTTTAATTTCTAGCATTGCTGAAGTCATGCGTCGTGCGAATGAACGTACACAAACCAAACGTAAACAATTGGAATTTTCTCTCAGTGTTGCGCAACAAGGATACTGGGATTTAAATCTTAAGACCGGAGTAGCCGAGCGCTCTGCGTTACATGATCAAATCTTTGGCTATACTTCACTGTTGCCAATGTGGACGTATGAACTATTTTTAAAACATGTGCATCCAGATGATGTTCGTTTTGTTGATGAGATATTTCAAACAGGCCTGACGCATCATAATCCTTGGGAATTTCAATGTAGAATTTATCGTGCAAATGACAAAAGTATTCGTTGGATATGGGCTTCTGGAAAACAAATTAAGATAGGTAAACATTATCATATGCTGGGGTTGATTCAGGACATTACTCAAAGAAAAAAGGTTAAGTCCGTATACTGCTGTAAATTCAAGATGAGCAAGAAGTATTAGCGTCATCGTTAAAATTCGGTACTATTGAGTTGCGAAACAACAATAAAAACCGAGGAGATTAGCGATGACGGATTACAATGTTACCGTAGG
>CAISKC010000332.1 GCA_903885895.1 uncultured Legionella sp. | reverse complement strand
GAGCGAATATTTTCATTTTGATTTGCTTTGTTAACTAACTCCTCCATGCTGGAGAGCATGGTCTGAGTGTATGAGTTTGCATGATCAACGCGATTTAAAGTAATTATTAAAGCGTTTTCCTCAATCTTAGATTGGATATCTGTCATGATTTTTATTTCATCGCTGGATTTAAAGCAAAACTTTGAAAATCCAAACAGCTCCAAGAATCAGGCAGCATTGAACGCGCCATATCAGTCAAACCAATACTTGCGCCACATTCTACGATCGTGTCCGCGCCTAATTCTTCAATTTTTTGCATTGTAGAAAACCAGTTCATTGGGGCGGTTACATTGTTATGTAGCTCAGCCCTTATATCATCTGCATTCAAAAGCCATGTTTGATTTAAAGAGGACAGTATTGGCCACATTGGCTTTTGAATTTTTAACTGCCTTACTAAGGGATCCAACTGTGCCTGGATTGACTCCAACCTAGATGTATGAAAAGGAGCAGTTAAAGGAATCAGCCTTGTCATTTTTGCCCCATCATTTAGAGCTTGATCCAAGACTTCTTTTACATTTTTACTTGGCCCTGTAAATAAAATAGTATGGGGGCCAAAATAATCTGTGATTTCAAGGGAAGTATTTTGAGCAGAAATTAAATTAAGCAAACTTTCTTTAGGGAAATCAATTACTGCCCCTACACTCCATGACTCCCCTCCTAATTGCGAGTGAACTAAATTGCATATGGAATGCACTAATTTAAAGGTTGCCTCAAATTCCAGCGCTTTAGCATAAATCATTGCTGAAAATAAACCCATACTATACGAGCTAATTCGATCACATTGACCTATGTTCTGACTCGCCCAATCTGCAATAGCAAGATTCTCAATCATGCAAGCGTAATGCGCCTGTTCAGTTTGCTCAGGAGTCAAAGGACCGCTTTTTTTATTTATATTCTCTAAAAGACTCAAATTTAATGGCACGCAATTTTGAGCGCGCTTAAGAGTGCTCTCAACTATCTTAGATAAGCCATCAATTTTTGTGGCATCGAAGTCTGGAGATCGCATTGGAAAAGTGGGGAAAAGGTAGATCATCCTATAGGCTTTGACTAAGTGCGACTTTGACTAAGTGCGAAACATTTCATTATAGTTGTGCAAATGAAAAATATCGACATCATTCTTGTAGGTTGTGGACCTACCTCTGCAGTTTTGGCAAATTTACTAGCGCCATACGGCTGGAGGATCGCAATATTCGAGAAAGATCTTGAAATCTATGATTTGCCCCGTGCTGTTTTTTTTGATGATGAAATCATGCGCATATTCCAGCAAATTGGACTAAGTGATAATGTCATTCCATGCACCAATCAGGTGCATGGAATGACATTACTAAACGCTGATGGTGAAATGCTTGCAGAATATACAGCAGAAACTACCCCGGAGAGCTCTGGTTGGCATGCTGGTTATATGTTTCATCAGCCCACTTTAGAAACGATTCTGCGCAATGGCTTAAAGCGCTTTTCGAATGTGACTCTCCATCTTGGGGTGGAGGTTAGTAAAATTACTCAATTAAATCAATCAGTTATGGTCGAAGTAGTGACTAAGAACGGCTCACTAAACTATTCATCCAAATATCTAGTGGGATGCTGTGGAGCAAGATCAATCACCAGATCAGTGATAGAAACGAATATTCAAGATTTTCATGCCGATCAATCATGGATTGTCATCGATATTGAGTTATTAAAAGATGTGAGCCTACCTAGATATACAGTTCAATACTGCAATCCATTGCGCCCATCTACCTTTATTCCTACCCCAGGTCCATTTAGACGTTTTGAGCTAATGCTGATGCCTGGCGAGTCTGCAGAACAAATGCTTCACCCAGAGAAAATTAGTGAACTACTCGCCCAATGGCTTGCACCTGAAGACTATCGAATTACGCGTAGCGCTATATATCAATTTCATGCGCTTATTGCAGAGAAGTGGCGATCTGGCTCAATTTTAATAGCTGGGGATGCCGCACATCAAATGCCGCCATTTCTTGGTCAAGGCATGTGTTCAGGCATCAAAGATGCTGCTAATTTATCTTGGAAGCTCGATGCTGTTTTAAAAGGCAGCGCATCTCCAAAGTTGCTCGATACCTATGAAGCAGAACGCAAACCATTCGTCGAAGAAGTTATTCGAGCAGATCTTTGGCTAAGCAATATGATTCAGACAACCAATTCTATTCTTGCAAATGAGCGTGACGCTCAATTATTAAATGCCCCACCGTCTAATAAAAAACTTAGTCCGCCAAAAATCAAACTAGGCGGAAATTTCTGTCAACAAAATGAACCGTCTGGAGCGCCGTTTATACAGCCTCTTCTGCCAGATGGCACCCTACACGATACAAAATTGGGAAATGGCTTTACATTAATTGGTGATGTACCTATCTCTAACTCATCAGAAGAATTAATCAAAAAGTTTGCAATCAAAAAAATAATGAGGCCTCCCTTAGATATACTGAAATGGCTTAACAAACACAATGCAAAAGCTGTATTAGTTCGACCTGATAGATATGTCCAGGCCATTTTGACCGTAGACTCAGACCTGCAGGAGATCCTAAAATCTCTGAAGCAGTAATTTAGCTGATTCCGACTACAGGCCTAATTCCATATACCACCCTAACTCCAGACCTGTTTAGGTTGTCAGGCCTAATTTCAGTTAAGCAGCATAGAAAGTCGCCACGCATAAACTCTGGGTTTAATTTCTTGAAATAATCCGTATAAAAATGATGGTCACCAAACTGTGCTTTTGCATCATCAAATTGCTTATAAGGGATTGATTCATTCAAGATGACTAAGCCGCTCTTTTCATCATACTCATCGGGAAACTTTTGTAGAACAAAGTTGTCCATTATTTTTTTTAACCTAGAATCTAAAGGCTTATGTGCATTTGGAATATATTCGTTAAAACAAGTTGGCAAAATTCGATAAGTTCTGTGGGTAGCAGTTAATAGAAGCCAGTAGGATTTTTCAGGCATCAGTAGCTCAGCCTCAGCAAAAACATGGTCGCCCCATACTGGAATCCAAGTAGGGTCACCTGAAAATCTTTTGGATAACACCGTATCTCCGGAAAAAAAGGCATGAATGCGCTCGCCCTCAAATTCTTGTGTTAATAATTTGAGCGTACTAAATCCCTCGATCTGATCGCTAGAATCACAAATAACTACGACCCAATCTTTTTCATCCAAGTCTCTATCAAAATTGACTCGGCTTAATCCGGAAAAATGCTCGCCAAGAATTTGGAACATGCTTTCACGATCACTTCCAGATAGGGCTCCAACCTGAACGACTTTGGAATAAGAATTTTTACCTACCATTTATCTAATGATCCATAAAAAGCCAAACGAGAATATATTTAATTCGATTGAATGTTAATTCAATCGACCTTATAGGGTAGAATCTACCCAATTATCATCTTGCTTTGAAGTTTTTTGCACTTTTTTTGGGGCTTTATACTTGAACTCCTCAGTAACCTTGCTTTCAGAGATCCCAGGGCGTATTAGGCTAGAAATACCTGCACTAAAAAAAGATTCTTTGTTGGCACAGTCACTAGCTGATGATTTATCTACAAAAACTTCATTCCAAAAAGTAGCTGCTAACCCAATTACGGGCACCTTATTAATCTTCTTTTCTTCAGAAACTTCAACTGACGAAGTCATCAGGATTACCAAAAAAACCTTGCTTAGCCAATTGGAGAGGCGGCTTCGTGCCCTACGCTCCTCTCAAGTCCTTAGGGCTTATGATAATCATTCGATAGCTTCAAGAGAAAATCCAATTAGTAGATTTATGGATATGACTAAAGCCTATCCAAAATTAAGAAAAAAAGTAATTTTGCTGTCTTTAGCAAATGGCATTGAAGATATCACCCCACCTTTAATTTTAGGATTAGCAGTTGATACTATCACCTTAGGTCCTGCATCCTTGCTGGGGAAAATTGGGCTCAGTACTGTTGGCACTCGTATCCTCGCTCTAGCAGGATTTGGCGTCACAACCTGGCTGCTAGCTGCCATTATTGAATATGTAAATGACCGATCTAAGGCGCAGTTAGCTAATGCAGTTCGACATGATTTGAGATTACAGCTATATAACCACTTACAAACGCTGGATATTAGTGAAATTGAATCCCGCGAAGTGAGCGAGTGGATAGCAGTTCTTGAAGTAGACATTAACCAAATTCATGACTTTATTCGTAATGGAACCACACCCTTTTTTAATGTTGCTACAAATGTCTTTGCTGTAGCAATTATATTTTTATTGGTATCTCCCGGATTTGCTTTATTGCAGCTATTAATGATTCCACCATTAATATATGCATCCAAAGTACTTTTAAAGCCAATTCGCACTAACTTTCTTAAAGCCTACGATGATGGCATTTCATTAAGCTCAATGATGAGTGGCAATATTGCTGGCATGTCCACCATTTATAGCTTTAATTCTCAAGAGGTCGAAAGCCTCCGCATTCAAAATTCAAGCAGTCAATTCACTAATAGCATGACGAAAGCCGAGCAGCTCGAGGCAATTTATGTGCCCACATTGCGTATGATTGCTGGAACTGGATTTCTCACGTCTATTGTCTGGGGCGGAATTAAAGT
>CAISKC010000331.1 GCA_903885895.1 uncultured Legionella sp. | reverse complement strand
GTATGTCGAAACCAAATGAGTCGCATTCTCGTAATGAGGTCTACAACGCCTTAGCAAGAAAACTAAATCTTCACGCGGCAAGTCCAAATGGTGGGTTACCAGCTTGGGAAACAACAAAAACAGATGTTTTAGACTATTTTGATTCTCGTCTTCCTGTCTATGCAGATCCAGAAGGTGGGCGGATCCCGTCTAAAGGATATATTTTAAATACTATGCAAAGAAAATTATACTATTTTGATGGGTCAAGTACTAAAGAGCTTTGTAGTTTTAAAGTAAATACAGTTTGGCAACAAATACAAAATATGTTACCTGCTTTATTTAACCCTTCTCCTGCTGTTATGTTGGGGTTTGCTTCAAATTATGTGACATTGAAACCAGAGACATCTATTAATATGATGCATCTTGTCCGACAAATTAATCCAAAAGCGCAATTTGATAAATTTGTAGAAACCGAATTCCTTCCTTTATATGCTAACTTAGCGCAGCATGCAGCGGTGCGTTCTCTATTGGTAAAACATAAAGATACGCGTACTTTACAGGAACTTAATACTGATATCGTTAGGGATATGCTTGGAAAGATTTCCGGCTATATGGCTAAATTGGGTGCTGAAGGAAAAGGGGATAGATTAAGTCAGGAAAAAAAAACCCTATTGGTCAATATGGTGCAATATCTGAATTCTGGAGATTATAGCATTTTAGCGGCTTCAGTTGCGAAATATGATAGCGCTTGGGTAACCAATGCCGCAAATTGGTTTTTTAACGATGAAATAGATCAGACCTTAAATATCATTAAAGAAATACGTAAAAGTGGATTCCTTGATTCTGCGATCCAACAAATGCTGGAGCAGCAATATGGGAAAGATAGATCTATGGTTGTTATGGAGCATTGGCGTCAACAGATTTTTGGTCGAAAATATGAACATGATGGTGACGACGCAGAGCTTCAAGGAATCCTGGAAACGCATTATGGCGAAGGCCAAACGCTCGGAATGATATTGCAAAGTAAAATAGAAGCGCTTGAAATTACTCATATAAAAGATATGGATGAAGAACCTCAGCTTCGGCTATTGATGGAACATGGAATTGAAAATTTAGAGCAAGCGGTAGAGATGGCGGTGAGGAGAGAAAATGAGGTAGAAAATTCCTCAGCGCTCGGAAGGCAGGCGGCCCAGATTTTGGTTAAGGCGCAAGAAGAGATATTGGAAAGCGTACAGCAAAGTATATTGAGAAAACTAACTACAGGTCTTTTGGAGCAAATAGCAAATGAGGTTACGAGAACTCGAGAAGAAGCTCATGATCGATCAGAAGACGAATCTGAATCAGCCGCTAGTGGTTACGTATTCGAATCGCATATTGTGAATTTTGAAAGCTCTGAAGAAGATGTAAACGCAATGTGGGACGAGTGTAGAGTGACAAAAGCAGCATTTAAAGCCTCATTGGTTGCTATGGCAGAGAAGCTTGAGGTGTTGCAGGCGGAGAATCAAGATGTGGAGCTACCCTCCATTCCTCTTGCGCAAGATCTTCTTTTAGAAGATGCCGAGCAGAAAGAGAAAACAATCATTGAGCATATAAAGGATAGTATTTCACGTCTTCAAGAAAAAGTAGATGCTGATAAATCCAAGAGTAAAAAGACTTTTTATCAAACGGATTGTGCCTCTTTGCAAAACTCGATTAATAAAATCCTTGCTTATCAATTTGTGGGGCAAACTACTTTTATGTTAACGGAAGAACAGCGTAGTGTTTACAATGAGGTTGGAGCTTATTTAACTGATATTTTAAATGCCACAGAAAAGAAGCCTAAAAAGGATTTAGAAGTGCTCAGTTCGGTTACACCGGTTAGAGAAGAAATCCATAGATTAATTGCGTTTCACCATATTATTCGAGAACAGTTAACTGGGTTTCAACAGAAACTTAGGTCGATTGATCAGGGTACATTTTTTAACGACATACAAAAGTTTATAGAGAAGGGTGCGGCGCTTGATAAAAGCCAATTGGCGCTTCAGACGCTGTTGGACAACCTTGTAGACTGCCAAGACGTTGAGTTTAATGTGCTTGCTCCTGAGAATGAATGGCAGCGTAAGGTGTGTGCGGCAGTTAATGAATTGACTGGTTGCGGGACCGAATTAGTTGATGAATTACAGGATGTGTTGCTAAATCAACAAATTCGAGTTGCAGAAGGGGAAGACCCTAAGCCTCGAGAGTATAAAAAGGTTACTCTTAAAAATGATGCGACCTACGCTGGAAGGTTTGGGACAATAATGGAGGGTATTCGTGCCTTCGCTGAAACATTACATGCACAGGAAACGTCTAGATTAGCGACTTATTTCGAAGAAAAGGTTCCGTTGGTAACTGAGAGCTACCTTCGTATGTTTAGCCATACCGCTGATCGTGGAAAGCAGGGTGGTAATACTTTAGGTAATGATTTTGGTAGTAATGGAAGAAAATAGTTAATTTTGGTTGGTAACGCAACCGTTCATTTCTACGTCCCGCGGCTTGTCTGCGGGATTTTTTTATAAACGATTTTTCAATTTGATCAGATAGTCAACCGCATGCAACGCAGACGGGTAAGCAGACAGACAAGGATCGCTGCTATCAATATTGGTTGCTAATTCCTGTATATCTGAGCCTGTAATGATGCCATTGCCCACTGCTATATTTTTCAGGGCGAATTTTGTAAAGCAGGTTTTGATATGCGACATGATGTAATCATAAT
>CAISKC010000330.1 GCA_903885895.1 uncultured Legionella sp. | reverse complement strand
GGGAATGTAAGATTGTTTGACGTGCACACGTTGAAAGATAGGGCATATGGCGTCTGCAGCCTTGGCAATCTTAGCTTCTAAGGTTTCTCTTTCCTCAAATTCATACCATAAACTTTTGAGCTCTGCTCCAAATGTCGGGCAAAGTTCAACGATGGTTTCCATAGCTGCTATTTCCTCTTTTTCTTTGCTTTTTCTAGCCTCCAAATCAAAAGAAAACACATCGCCCGCATAAATCTCTACAATATCATGAATCATTGCGAGTTTAATGGCTTTTAGTTCATCGACTGTTTGAAATTCTTCTCTCAGTTGCGCCATCAATATCATCACAATCATACTAGCCGACCAAGAGTGCTCTGCAGTACTTTCTTTGCGTTCAGAGTTGGTCTGAGTATTTCTAAATACCAGTTTGAGTTTACCAAGCTCAGAAATTAAACGGTAAGACTCTTGAATAATCGTTGCACTCGTGTCCATAAAAATCTTCTATCAATGAAGGCTTCTCTTAAGCCTGCTCTCTGACCAGTATACAACTTAGTCGATTCACAGCATACCATTCTTCGAGGCCTTTCCTGACGCACCCGGTTCCAGACTACTCGTTGCCGCAGACTGAAAAATTGAGCGTTTGCTTGCATGCTTCGACTCAGGCAACGGTGGTCTAGTTTGATTGACCATGCGTTGCGAAGGCATAGCCGTTGTTGGTCGATACGCTGACGACGAAAATGACGCTGAATCGGGGCGAGAATGGCGCACTGCACCATCAAGCCATCCACCTTGCTTGGGAGCAAACTCAGATGGTTTTGGAAAACGCGAATGCGTGAATGTCGCGCTTACATCTGCTATACCGCAGTCATGTTGGTTGCTTTGTTTTGTGCGCTCATTTTCTATAGCAGTTATTGGTTTAAACATACTATGCACTACTACATGTCTATCGCCAGTTTCACCCAAAAACATACCCCGCTCCTGAGTTTTAGGAACATAGCTTGATGAGTCATCCAATAATTTATCAAGTTCATCTATAGTGGTCGTTTGTTTTGAAATACGAGGTTTAAGTGGCTTATGAGTTTTAATTGCCTGTTCTGCTTCTATACCAAAACTATCAAGCTCTTCCAGTAACTCATCAATATTTATCAGATCTAGCTCTCTCTTCACGTGTATTTGTCATAATATTTTATCCAACTGTAAATTTTGCGGACATATTACCATATGAAAACCTGCTTAGGCTACAGTAAGTTATTCATAAATATCATTTTTTTACTACGTATCGCCTCTGAAAGCAAGCATCGTTTCATAGTAGGCCGCGTAACCAAGAATACGGCAAGTTTATTGTGTGACTTTTGCACTTTGGAATACGACCCTGTACACTGTTTGTAACGTGTTACTTTCGAAAGTATTATGACCACTCCAACTCAGCAGCAAGCCCCGTCTACCTTGACATTTAATAAGCAATTTTTTAGAGATTTTTGGAAATTACTCAAACCTTTTTGGGTATCCAAAGAAAAAAATTCAGCGCTAGGCATGTTAATATTAAACATCCTATGTATCTTAATTGGAGTTTGGGCGACTGTTGCAATCAACGGATTTAACCGCGATTTTTATGATGCTTTAGGGAAGTTTGATCAAGCAGCTATTCTGAATACGCTTGGTCGCTTCAGCATATTATTGGTCGTCGCTATCTTAGTTTACGGCTATAGCTCCTATTTCAGTATGCGCATTACGATTCAATGGCAACGCTGGTTAACCACACATTATCAAAAACAATGGTTAGCAGACCATACTTATTACCATATGCAAATTTCTGGCTCTGGGATAGATAACCCAGACCAGCGAATCAGCGAAGATCTTCAGCAATTTGCAAGCCATACCCTGAGTATTTTCTTTAATCTGTTGCAATCCATCTTAACACTTGGCTCGTTTGGTTATGTACTCTGGTCACTGTCGGGTGATATGCATTTCATGCTAGGCTCCGTGCAAATATTCATTCCAGGCTATTTATGTTGGGCTGCATTCTTATTCGCCGTTGTTGGCACTTATATCATAAGCAAGATGGGGAGAAAACTCTCTGGGTTAGACTATCAACAGCAACAATATAATGCTGATTTTCGCTATGGCTTAATTAGATTACGCGAAAACAGTGAACAAATCGCTATTTTAGGCGGAGAGCAAGCAGAAAAGTGTAAACTGGACCTGCTGTTTCAACGTATTTATACCAATTTCCTATCCATCAGTATTTTACAAAAAAACCTGGCTTTTTTTACCAATGGTTATAATATCGTAGCTAGCATTGCGGGCATTTTATTCGCACTTCCTATCTATTTAGCTAAAAAAATTCAATTGGGCGGGTTGATGCAAACTGCCGGTGCATTCGGTTCTGTTATCTCAGCTTTTTCACTTTTCATTAATTCTTTTTATCAATTAACCCAATGGCGAGCCGTCATCCACCGTCTGACAGAAATGAACCACAGCATACAAGTTTTACAAGAAAACAAGCAAAAAAATGCAATTATTCTTGAAAAAACAGCACATTTTGCCATTGAAATTCAAAATTTACATCTTACGTCCCCTACTGGCATTAGTTTAATAGAAAACATCAACTTGGTCTTTGAAAAAGGCCAGACTTTTCTGTTATGTGGACCTTCTGGGCTCGGAAAAAGCACTTTAATGCGCACCATTGCAGGTGCTTGGTATTATGGCTCAGGGAACATTCGGATTCACCAAGATGCCAGCATCATGCTGTTGCCGCAAAAACCCTACTTACCGCAGGGATCTTTGCAAGAAGCCTTGGTTTACCCACATCCCAATACGTATTCAGATGAGCAATTACAAGCAATTCTACGTCTATGCCTTTTAGATAAATTTTGCTCGGACTTAGATACGGTTGCCAATTGGTCTCAGACATTGTCTCTTGGAGAACAACAATTACTGGCCTTAGGTCGTGTATTATTACATAAACCTGACATCATTTGTTTGGATGAGTCGACTTCAGCCTTGGATGAAGCAAAAGAAGCTCATATGTATGCTTGCTTACGCGAATATCTGCCTCAAGCCACCATTATCAGCGTGGGACATCGCAGTAGCTTACTGGCATTTCATGATCATCATATTTTTCTGAATAAACAGCCGCAACAGCACCCTGCTATAGCGTTCATCTAATTGCTGCTCTTCAGAATTAGTTGTAGCCTGAGTGCAGCAAAGCCATACCCCAGGATTTCAATGCTTCGAATCCCCTGGGGTTAATTTGAACCCTAACTCAATTCAGGTGGCATAAAGCCCGCAAACAAACCGATACAACACATAACTATCGCCAATATTGGCAATACCCTGCTACCAGCCTGGCGTCGCAATAATTTCATCGCAGCACAAAATAAAATAATATAATACAACAAGGCACATTGTGCCGTTGCAGCCGACAAGATCCAATACGAACGGTTCATACTTGGAAAAAATAGAAAAGCCGATAACAACAAAGAATATACGCAGGCTTGCATACATAATATGTTAATCGGCACTTGATTACGATTCACCTTTTGCAGCCATTGCGGTGTCATAGACATAGAGGATAAAGAAACATGCAAGCTTTTTGCCAAACCCAGCATCCAAGACGAAGCAATCCCCAAGCCACCGATGATGATGCATAAACCAATCCAAACCGCCATATTTTGAATATGAAACGCAGCAAAAAATAATTGCAACATATCGACCAAGCCCGTGATCACCGTGATTTTTTCAACCGGCATGATGATGCACAACGCCAATGAGCTGCACATGAGTGTAAGTAAAATCAAGACAGCACTCAGCGCCAATGCTTTAGGATAAACACGTTGTGGTTTGCTCACATTGCCAGCATACACGGCAATCACCTCTAGACCTAAAAGACTAAACAGGACATTAGAAAAATAGCCAATATTTTTCACATCGTGCGTAGTAGGAAGCAGCGCTTGCCAAGTCAACGGCGTTGCAGAAGGGTTCCCTGCCAACAGCCAATATACCGCTAAGCCTATGATGATCGTCATGGGTAATAAAGTGCCGATAACAGCACTGCCAATATTCACCCATTTACTAAACCGGATCCCAAAACTATGAACACCGGTCATGAGCCAAAATAACAACAGACTCAGTAAAAAAACAAACCATCTACTTTGATCTAAATGATGCCCTATCAATATGGCAATCGTCGCAGTAATGAACGCAAATATGGTTGGATACCAAATAATGTTATACACCCACTGCAAACATATTGCGAAATGGCCCCATTGATGACCAAATGCTTCTCTGATCCAAATGTAAGAACCACCGGTTTTAGGATATTGACTGGCTAATTTACTGGTCACCCACGCGAGGGGGAAAAAGAAACCCAAACCAGCTATCGCATAAAATGTCACGAGCGACACACCAAATTGCGCAGCAATGGGTAAATTTCTTAAACTATCTACCGAAATAATGGCCATCATGATCAAAGCCAATAGCCCCAATTCTGATGTGGTGTGTTTGGTTGCTTGCATACGAAAATTCCAATGTAATAACGCGCTATTACATTGGAATTTATCAAATTTGCCGTAGGATGTCAATTCAAGCATAGGGGAGAGGTCGCGTCATTTCGATCCTGTGCTCACCAAACCTTACAATTTACGTGGTTCAATCCTTGGGAGATGGCCCAACGCACATTCACAGTTTGTATTAGCATCAGGCGGCGTAGGTACATCCGAAAAATACTTCGGAAAACAAACGGTCACATTCCACCCTGTTTCATCTGGCTTAATGGCATCAGGTAATTTCCAATAGCGTTTTCCAGCATACGTTTTATCTTCTTGACCAGCCCAAAATATCGGGGAAAACTTTGCAACCAACGCAAGTGTTTCTTCTGCGTTACACTCAAACTCCTCTCTAACCCACAAATCACCCTCTGGAATCAGCACCGTAAGTTTGTGCTTCCCTGTACCTGCATTTGAAACATCCACAGTCAGATCATAGGGCTTCCAACATTCCCCTTTCACCATCGTGAAATAACATTTAAAGGCATGCGCCTGCATAGACAATAATAGGCTGAATAGCAAAACAATATATTTCATGGGCACCTTCTTTTTTTAAGATTCACTCTTGGTCCACTCAGATTTTTTTCATAATACAAAACTAAAAATTGAGTAGTACATACTTGTTGACATCATCGGTCTTTTACGAAATGATCAACTGCTTTAGCATAAACTTTCAGACGGGTTGGAGCAATGGAATTTTTAGCACAGTATGGATTGTTTGCATTAAAAGCCTTTACATTGGTTCTAGCCATTTTATTTCTATTAGGGGGGATACTAGCCCTCACTCGCAAATCCAAAACTGATTTGAGCGTTACATTCCTCAATGATGACTACCGACAGTTAGTTGAGTACATGGAAAAAGCCGTGTTAGGCAAAAAAACTAAAAAACCCAAACTCAAAAAAACACCCTCCAAGAAAAAACGAGAACCCGTACTTTATATTATAGATTTTAATGGGGATATCAAAGCGTCTCAAGTTGAACCTTTACGTGAAGAAGTCTCGGCTATTTTAGCTGTCATCACCCCAAATGACGAAGTTCTGATTCGCTTAGAAAGCCCTGGTGGTTCTGTCAATGGTTATGGATTAGCTGCAGCCCAACTCCAACGTTTACGTGACCGTGAGGTGCGCATCACCGCTTGTATCGATAAAGTTGCTGCCAGTGGTGGATATCTGATGGCTTGCGTAGCGCATCATATTATTGCTGCACCGTTTGCCATTGTGGGTTCAATTGGTGTCGTTGCGCAAATGCCTAATTTTCATCGGTGGTTACATAAAAATGATATTGATGTGGAGCTCATTACCGCAGGTGAATACAAACGCACTTTGACTGTATTTGGTAAAAACACCCCCAAAGGGCGTGAGAAATTTCAAGAAGAATTAGAGCAAATTCATAAAAGTTTTCGTGAATATGTCTTAAGCAATCGTTCTGAGCTTGATCTTGATCAAGTTGCGACAGGTGAACATTGGTTAGCGACCGATGCGTTGGACTTGCATTTGGTTGATCAACTTCAAACCAGTGATGAGTTCATCATCAATAAAATACAGAGCCACCGCGTATATCATGTCAAAGTACACCATAAACCGACATGGCTAGAAAAAGTATTAAAACCTGCAGCAAAATTGATGCATCCTTTTGCGTAACTCAGTATATAGAGAAGTTACAACCGGCAAGACAATGAACTCTTTCATCTCGACTTTATAAAAAATCATCACCGCCGTAATCCAGCGGCAATCTTCGATTCTCCCGGGTAACTACACCCGGGTTACTTTACTCTTTAGCTTTGTGCTACTTCAGCATCTTGCAGTACCCAAGATATTTTCCAAAATTGCTTAGAATACTCACTGCATTCCCTGGTAGAAAACTTAGCTTCCATATTCTTTTTCTCTAATATGGAACTATCCTCTACAGAAGGCGTCGTAGAGTATAAAACGATCTCTTTATCATCCCCGCATTGATAAGACAACATCAAAGCGGTGATCAAATAATGAGATTTGTACCACTGCATATAAAACGATATTTCTTTATCACGAAAAATCACTCCGGGCAGCGTACCTTCATACGTTAGTTTCCCGAGTGGCATATAAGATTTTTTCAATACACAATCAGCTGATGAATTATTTTTAATGTGTATTTCAAATATTGAACAAAAAGTCTGATCCCCTTGTGCAGCATACG
>CAISKC010000329.1 GCA_903885895.1 uncultured Legionella sp. | reverse complement strand
TGTTATTAGATGCCATAGAGCGCATTGAAGTATCAGTAAAAACTCAATGGGCTTATTATTTTTCTGAGAGCCATGGAGCACATGCTTATATGGACTGCATGTTAAGTAATAACTTTCAATGGCATGCGCAAAACATCATGCTTTTGGAAAAAGAGCTTAAAAGAAGTGATGAGCTTTTTATATCGCATTATCAACAAACCTATACTTCACCGTCCATGCCACCGATATGGGTTATTTGTGAAATCATGTCGTTTGGTTTGTTATCAAGGTGGTTAAAGTCAATGAAAGCAAGTAAGCCTCGCACTGAGATTGCGAAAATCTATGCTTTGGATTACTCCTTGTTGGTTAGTTATGTCGAACATATCGCTTATTTACGAAATATATGCGCTCATCATGGACGCATTTGGAATAGAAAGATGACCAAAACGATGCAAATGCCGCGAACTAAGCCAAAGCATTTGATAAATAGTTTTAATTTCGATGAGCTATCAAATAGAAAAATTTATAACAGTTTGGTGATGATGATCTACTTATTAAATATCATAAGCCCTCAAAATCATTTTAAAGATCGATTGCTTGCGTTGATTGATACGCATGCGATTCAACCCATCATGATGGGGTTTCCTGTTGATTGGAAGCAGCGATCAATATGGGTGTGACTTTTCGCGCAAATAGGCCGTTTTGTTAATGAACTGAAAAAATATTGCCATCCATGTATTCCAGTGTTGCTCTTCGGTATTAAAAAATAAGGATTAAATAAAATGCATCCAAATCCTAACGAGTTATATCCCATTCCTGCGTCTTCACGAACGGCTTTTTTGAAAAATATCATCACAAACCCCAACATCATTGTAGGCGACTACACTTACTACGATGATCCTGTTGATATACACAATTTCGAAAAAAACGTTCTTTATCATTTCGATTTTATTGGTGACAAATTAATTATTGGGAGCTTCTGTCAAATCGCTACTAACGTTAAATTTGTCATGAATGGAGGAAGCCACCATTTAGGCGGTTTTTCTTCATTTCCCTTTATTATTTTTCAATCTTATTGGCCCGAAGTTCCTTTTGTGCCTAATCGTAAAGAAGATACCGTAATTGGGAACGATGTATGGATTGGGTATGACGCGACAATTATGCCCGGTGTAACGATTGGCGATGGAGCCATTATTGGAACACGCGCCGTGGTGACTAAAGACGTTGCGCCCTATGAAATTGTGGGTGGTAATCCAGCTCAGGTTATTCGTAAACGATTTGATGAAGAAACAATTGATTTTTTGCTGAAGCTACAATGGTGGACTTGGCCGATTGAGAAAATTAGAGCACATGTTTTAGCTATTATGAATGGCGATAAAATTACATTAGCAGGTTTGTTATCATGACAGGCAATGATGGCATACACATTAGAGCAATTAAAGTCGAAGATTTAGAGTTAATCGTTGCTTTGTTTAAAGAAACAGTCCATCACGTTAATGCAAAAGACTATACGTTTGAACAATTACTGGTTTGGGCTCCGGACCATATACACCACAGTGACGATAGATGGCAGAGTTTGCTAAGTAATGTTGCCTATCTAGCAGAAATTGATAACGTTATTGTCGGATTTGCAGATATAACGACAGAAGGCTATCTGGATCGATTGTTTGTCCATAAAGATTATCAACGCCAAGGTATTGCTTCCATGCTGACCAATAAGCTGGAATTAAGTTTGTTTGAGCGAGGAGTAAAGAAAGTAACGACTGAAGCGAGTATCACTGCTAAGCCTTTCTTTGAGCAAATGGGATACCTTGTTGTTAAGGAACAAAATAAGCCGCGTCCGGGTGGAGTGACATTAACTAATTTTCTCATGGAGAAGCGTTTGGGAAAAGATGATGGCGTTCCATTTAAACTAGTTGATTTAACACACCCTCATTGAGTAATTCATGTTAAATGAGTAGCTTGGTTGTCAATCAGCGTCCAAAATTGACCCCCTTTCAGCGTGCAAAAGTGACCCCCCTCAGCCGTTTTATTTGATTTCTAATTGTTCAATTAATTTCTAGTTTTAAGGCGATAACTATCGTT
>CAISKC010000328.1 GCA_903885895.1 uncultured Legionella sp. | reverse complement strand
TGGTAGTAAATGGATTGGGATAATTATAAATATTTCTAAGCGCCAATTGCCCAGTACTCAACACCTGGAAATCTACAATGCCATCATCTTTAGCGACCCCTACGTTGTTCACGTCATAAGCATTAATCTTAATATTGTATTGCCCTTCTGCTAGATTAGAGAGCCTATACATGATAGTACCAGACTGATAACTGTCTCGGTCAGATTTATAGTAGTTATCCAAAACGATTTGGTTTTTTGTATCTCCATTTATCGTTGCTGTTATGGATGTCCCTATTCCCCCAACCGAATTTATTCCGTATTGTGAATACAATTTCACTAGAAGCAAGGGGCTATTACCCGTTATTCCGCCCTGAACAAACGATTCATCATTCATATAGACTTTGGCTCGTGGAGGAGTATTATCAACTGGAACATTTTTCTCGCTACTTCCCACATATATGCTTGTCAATGCGCCTCCGGCATCCAACAATCCCCCATTGGTTAAATTGGCATACAAACTGACTTTCCCTAATCCTACAGTGTAATTAATATCCTTTGACACAATATAAGAGAAACTAAACGTACCATTATTAACAGTGGCAGAGCCGTCGAATATCTTTTTCTCTAGTACACTGAATGTGTCCAAAGGCAGGTCATAAGGCAGGTCAATCGTTGGAACACGCACATATTTATCGTAAGTCAAGATATTAACTACTCCATTAAAATCTGTTCTTAAGCTGCCACCCTGATCGCGTATCTCGCCAGAAAAGGTTACTTTTTCTTGAGCTTTCAAAGTGTCGGCGTATGGAATCAAATTATTACCGTTAAATTTTGTCAGTACTATATTCCCTTGGGGATATGTGAGGAACATAGAAGGGTCGCCCAGTAATGCAAAATTTCTATTGTACACACCTGATAGGCTTTGATTCTTACTTTGTCTTTGTATCTCACCCAGCCTCTGGTAGCTATTATTTACTTGCAAAAACACATTTTCATTAAACTTAGCGTTTATCAAATCATTACTTGATTGATAAACGGGTCTAGTAGTACACAATAGCCCGATGGCACCTCCGTTGGGTTGAATAATGAAATATTCGGCACCAGAGATGATATTAGGATTGTCGTATCTGCCAAAATCGCAAGTGGCAGCCACCACAAATGGATAATGAGGGTTATTTAGCGTTTGAATAACTGAAGACGTCAAAACAGCCTCTGATGCCAGTTGCTGTTCATTGCCATGCCCTATGTAATCCAATATCAGCACCCCATTATTGATTGCATTTAATATGTCTGTATTAGCACCTGGCGTAACTGTGTTGTTTGGTAATACTACAGGTGCATAGGCGGCAATATATATTTTGCTTATATTATATCTTGGATAGTTTGCTGTGATCTCATTTGTAAAATTTTCAGCAGAATTTAAAAAAGTGTTGCTTTCTTGATTATCAGCTATGAATGCAATATTCTGTTTCCAAGGACCAAGGTTTGATGCTACATTGCTGCTGTAAGTAATCAATTT
>CAISKC010000327.1 GCA_903885895.1 uncultured Legionella sp. | reverse complement strand
GTGGCGCTTAGGAGGGCTCCTAGCGCGCGCAGCTTGCGAGCACGCTGGGATACCGGGGCGACAGGACCCCGAAACACTGCTTTCAAGCAACGCTACGGTTAAAAATAAATTGAAACGGTGACATATTTGAGGAAATATGTTTTAACTTCATGGCAGAGTAGCGTGTGTCAGTGAGTGTGTTGACCATGATAGGTCATCCAGAGGCTCTTGAAGAGCTCTGGATGACGTGGCGCGATGCTACTCGTCTTCCCAACTGAGTGTGCCGCCTGCTTGATACTCGATGACGCGTGTTTCAAAGAAATTTTTCTCTTTTTTCAGATCCAACATTTCACTCATCCATGGAAATGGATTTTCGGCACCAGGATATTGTTCTGGTAAACCAATTTGGTTCAATCGGCGATTAGCGATGAAATAAATATACTCTTCAAACATTTCTGCATTCATGCCTAAAATACCATGTGGCATGGTATCGTGTGCATATTGATATTCCAATGCCACACCTTCGCGAATGAGCGAAATGATTTCTTGTTTAAATTCATTTGTCCACAAATGTGGATTTTCAATTTTAATTTGATTGATCACATCGATACCGAAATTCATGTGCATCGACTCATCGCGTAGAATATATTGGAACTGCTCTGAAGTGCCGACCATTTTATTACGACGACCCATCGATAAGATTTGTGTAAAGCCAACATAGAAGAAAATGCCTTCAAAGATAACGTAAAAAGCAATCAAATCACGTAACAGCCGTTGGTCGGCTTCAAGTGTTCCAGTATGAAAATTAGGATCGCATAAGCTTTGTGTAAAAGGTAACGCCCACATTGCTTTACTGGCGACGGAAGGGATTTCTCGATACATATTGAAGACAGCAGACTCATCCAAACTTAAACTTTCGATGATGTATTGATAAGCATGAGTATGGAGCGCTTCTTCGAAAGCTTGGCGTAATAAATATTGGCGGCATTCTGGGTTCGTGATATGCCGATACACAGCTAAAACCAGATTGTTAGCGACCAGCGAGTCGGCTGTAGAAAAAAAGCCTAAATTACGCAAAATAATCAAACGCTCATCTTCACTCAAACCGTTGGGATCACGCCACAAAGCCAAATCAGCGCTCATACTGATTTCATTGGGCATCCAATGATTCGCACATGCCGTTAAATATTTATCCCAAGCCCAAGTGTATTTGAAAGGCACGAGTTGATTGAGATCAGCTCGGCAGTTGATAATTTTTTTATCATCCACATGAATGCGATCTGCCCCCATTTCGATGGCTTCAAGACCAGTAAGTTGAATAGGGGTATATCTGCTTTCTGCGACGAGGTCACTCATAATTTCTCCTGAATTTTGTAGAGGCTGTCGACAATTCGTTAGCTTGAGCTAAAAGGCACGCTTCGTCACCCAGCGCGTTGCGAAGAATTTCCATGATGTGGCGCATTGCCACTGCCAGGAGATCTTTCGCGACGTTCAGGATGACGTGCTCATGTGGCTCAAGCTAACGAATTGTCGACAGCCCTTTGTATTATTTTTTTGGTGGACACGTCGCTAGCGCTCCATTGTCCACCCTATATTTTTTTAGGTGTTATTAAATCTTAGTAAACGGTCAAATATGGCCGTTCCTTCCTACGGAGACGAATTCTCCTATTGGCATGCCTCGCAATCGGGATCTAGGATGGAGCAAGACTTCGGCTCCACAGGCATGTCAGATTTTACTGCATTCAAAGCACCATCTGTGATCGTGGATTTTTCCGCGTTAGATGCGCCAGTACTCCGTAAATAATAAGTGGTTTTTAAGCCACGTAACCAAGCCTGCCGATATAATTCATCGAGTTTTTTGCCAGAAGGCTTCGCCATATAAATATTCAAAGACTGTGCTTGGTCGAGCCATTTTTGCCGACGTGATCCTGCTTCCACTAACCAAATCGGATCCATTTCAAAAGAAGTCGCATACCGACGTTTGAGTTCTTCTGGAATACGACTGATAGGTTGGACGCTACCATCAAAGTATTTGAGATCATTGACCATGACTTCATCCCACAATTGGAGCGCTTTGAGATCGTCAACCAAATAGGGGTTGATGACAGTAAATTCTCCAGATAAATTCGATTTGACATACAAATTTTGATAAGTAGGCTCAATCGATTGTGAAACACCGCAAATATTAGAAATGGTTGCAGTGGGTGCAATAGCCATCACATTAGAGTTACGCATGCCTTGTGTACGTACTGTTACGCGCAATGCTTCCCAATCTAACCGTTGCGAACGATCTTGTTCAAGAAATTTACCACGTGCTTGTTGCAAGAGATTAATGGAGTCAATCGGTAAAATGCCTTTGCTCCATAAAGAGTTCTCATAACTAGGATACATGCCACGTTCTTTGGCTAAAGCAGACGAGGCTTCGATGGCATAGTAAGAGATTAACTCCATAGACGTATCAGCGAACTCTACAGCCTGGGTCGAAGCATAATCTATTTTGAGCGCATATAATGCATCTTGAAAGCCCATCAAACCTAAACCAACAGGGCGATGCTTGAGATTCGAATTGCGTGCTTGCGGAACGGAATAATAATTGATGTCAATGACATTATCTAGCATGCGTACTGCGGTCGTGATGGTGCGGCGTAATTTTTGCGTATCTAAGCTACCGTCGACGATATGTGCTGGTAAATTAATCGAACCCAAATTACACACAGCGATTTCATCTGCTGAAGTATTTAAGGTGATTTCTGTACACAGATTAGAACTGTGAATGACGCCGACATGTTGTTGTGGCGATCGTAAATTGCATGCGTCTTTGAACGTCAACCATGGATGTCCAGTTTCAAATAACATGGAGAGCATTTTACGCCATAATTTGGTAGCAGAAACTGTTTTATAATGTTTGATTTGGCCTAAGCGAATCGCTTCTTCGTAACCTAAATAAGCTGATTCAAATGCTTTGCCATAACATTCATGGAGTTCCGGTACGTCATTAGGCGAAAATAACGTCCAATCACCCTCTGCAAACACTCGTTTCATGAACATATCAGGGATCCACAGTGCTGTGTTCATATCATGTGTGCGGCGGCGATCATCACCTGTATTTTTACGTAATTCTAGAAACTCTTCTACGTCTAGATGCCAGCATTCTAAATAAGCACAAACGGCGCCTTTACGTTTGCCGCCTTGATTGACTGCAACAGCTGTTGCGTCAGCCACATTGAGAAATGGCACGACACCTTGTGATTTACCATTGGTTCCCTTGATGTGTGAACCCATAGCGCGTACGGGTGTCCAATCGTTACCTAGGCCACCTGCGAATTTAGAGAGCAGAGCATTGTCTTTTAAAGCGGAGTAGATGCCGTCCAAATGGTCAGGCACTGTGGTGAGATAACAACTAGAAAGTTGCGGACGGACGGTTCCGGCATTAAATAAAGTAGGGGTGGAAGACATGTAGTCAAATGAGGACAATAAAGTATAAAACTCAATGGCCTTCTCATTTTTATCTTGTTCACGCATCGCCAGTCCCATCGCCACACGCATGAAGAATGCTTGCGGTAATTCATAGCGAATACCGTCTTGATGAATAAAATAGCGATCGTATAAGGTTTGCAAACTTAAATAGGTAAATTGCATATCGCGCACTGGCAATAATGCTTGGCCCAGTTTTTCCAGATCGAATTCAGCTAATTTGGGATCTAGAATACCTTGGTCAATCCCATTGGCAATATAGCTTTTAAAATAAGCAGGGTACAATTGTATCATTTCATCAAAAGTGGCTTCAGTTTGTATGGATAAATGAGTCAAAGCTTCTGTACGCAAACTATCTAGTAATAGTCGAGCACTGACATACGTGTAATTAGGTTCCGTTTCAATCAGAGTGCGCGCAGCCATAATTAAGACTTTGTGCACGTCTGCCAAACTGGCTTGTTGGTATAAATTACGCAAAGCATCTTTGATAATAGGATCCGATTTAACTTGGTTTAAATTGCGGCAGGCTTCATCTACAATAATATTCAACCGTTCTAGATCTAAAGGTTGTACGGTTCCATTTGGCAAAGTAATGTATTTGATAGGTGTATCTTTGCTGGGTCTTTGTATGGAGAGCTCTCGTGCTTTACGGCGCTCATCGCGGTATAACACATAAGAGCGAGCAACTTTATTATGCCCACTGCGCATTAATGCTAATTCTACTTGGTCTTGGATATCTTCAATATAGATGCTGCCACCGGAAGGTAATCGGCGTTTGAATGCTTTGGTCACTTGCTGTGTGAGCGCTTCAATTTGGTCGCGAATGCGGTTCGATGCGACTGCATTAGGGCCTTCGATTGCAATGAAAGCTTTCGTTAGAGCAACCGCGATCTTATTTTCATCATAAGAAACGACTTTGCCATTACGCTTGACGGTTTTCAAGATACCTGGGGCATTCGCATTGAGCTCAAATTGGTTCACAGGTATGGACGTGGCAGGCTCAGCTTCTAACATTATTGACATGTTTTCTCCAAAGTGGTGTATAAGTGTAAAACACTATATATAGATAATTACTAATCATTAAACACAATATAGTGTGTTTTGCCGGAGATAGCAAGAGGATAAACATGCGAATATCTTGTGGATAAATATGTATAAAGTAGGAGAGGCTCCGTGTGTCAAAGCCAGTCTAGCTAAATCTCAATAATGGATTTTATTTTAAACGCCGATTCACAAGTGAAGTGCAACACTGAGAGGGTTGGATTTTAGTGTTTATGGTGCTCGAATTTTTATCTATTCCCAGTGTTTTTAGGGAATAGATAAAAATTCGAG
>CAISKC010000326.1 GCA_903885895.1 uncultured Legionella sp. | reverse complement strand
GGATGGGAGGATAAAATTTCTCTTGAGAAAGGTTTGGATGAATGTATTGCATGGGTTCAGTCCAATTTTGAAGCCTTGAGGCAGCAGCCTTTCGACTATTTACATAAGCCATAATTAAATTTTGGAAAAAGAATGGGAAAAGAAATCGACCTTTTGGTTAACTATCCAAAAACTAAGCGCAACTTAGAGGAGCGTTTGGCTTCTAAAACTGAGGCTGATCGTGCTGTAGCAAGACAGTTCGGACGCGATTTTTTTGATGGCGACCGCAATTGTGGTTACGGAGGCTTTAATTATTTCTCTAGATTTTGGCAACCTGTCATTCCAACTTTTCAGCAGCATTGGAAGTTAGATCGCAATAGCTCAATTTTGGATGTCGGATGTGCTAAGGGTTTTATGATGCATGACCTTGCCGAGTTGATCCCTGGAATTAACGTCAAGGGCATTGATATCTCCAAGTATGCAATTGAGCATGCTATGCAGGATATGAGGCCTCATGTACAGGTGGCTAGCGCTACAAAGTTACCATTTGAAGATAAGTCGTTTGATGTCACAATTTCTATTAATACAGTTCACAATTTAGAGCGCGAGGAATGCGCTAAGGCATTGCAAGAGATTGAGCGGGTTAGTCGAAAAGGTTCTTTTATTACGGTCGATGCTTATCGTAATGCGGAGGAGAAAGAACGTATGTATGCTTGGAATTTAACTGCCAAGACTATTATGTCGGTTGATGAGTGGGTCCAATTTTTTAAAGAAATTGGCTATACCGGCGATTACTTTTGGTTTATTCCATGACCGACAATCTTTTAACTAATTTATTTCGGCAGATGTATCGCATTCGTGCGGTTGAAGAGGCTATTGCCCATCACTATCCCGAGGGAAAGATGCGTTGCCCTGTTCATCTCTCAATTGGTCAGGAGTCAATCCCAGCAGTATTTGCACAATCAATTGCTTCAACCGATTTTGCAGTTAGCACCCATCGCGGTCATGCCCATTATCTTGCCAAAGGCGGTAATCTAAATGCCATGATCGCCGAGATTTATGGAAAGTCTACGGGTTGCGCTAAGGGTAAAGGGGGCTCGATGCACCTCATTGATCTTGCGGTTAATTTTATGGGGACTTCGGCTATTGTGGGTAATAGCATTCCTATTGGCGTGGGGTTGGCATTGTCTGCCCAGCTAAAAAGAACTAATCAGATCAGTTGCGTGTTTTTAGGGGATGGAGCAACTGAGGAAGGCGTGTTTTACGAGTCGGTTAATTTTGCTGCCGTTAGAAAATTACCAGTCTTATTCATATGTGAAAATAATTTATATTCCGTTTATAGCCCACTTTCAGTGAGGCAACCCAAGGGTAGAAGCATTGCCAAAATGGTTGAGGCGATGGGTATAGAGGTTGCGGTTGGTGATGGGCACAATATAGCCTCTAGCCACGAGATTATGAAAAATGCAGTTGACAAGGTTCGCAGCACTGGGGCGCCACTCTTTTTAGAATTTACTACCTACCGTTGGCGCGAGCATTGTGGGCATGGTTTTGATAACGATATTGGTTACCGTACTCAAGAAGAATTTTTGGAGTGGCAAGCTAAGGATCCATTAAATAATCTAGAACAGCAGTTACAGCAAACTAGTCTACATATAGCACGCACTTTAGAGAAGATTAAAGCTGAAATAGATTTAGAGGTGGAGAAAGCATTTGAGTTTGCTGAGAGCTCGCCATTTCCAGCTCAGTCTGAAGCTTACGATGGCGTTTACGCATAATAAAATATAGAAATTAAAATGTCACAAAAGAACTTTGCCACCGCAATCAATGAAGCCATTCATCAGGCAATGGAGATTGATGAATCGATAATTTGTTAT
>CAISKC010000325.1 GCA_903885895.1 uncultured Legionella sp. | reverse complement strand
TTAAGTGTGTTAAGTGTCTCCCTGTCAGTTATATCTGCTTCAATAAAAGTGAAGCCCGGTTTTTTTAACGCATCAGCAATATTACTCAGCTTTACAGACCGGTCGTAGAAGTCATCGAAATTATCGATGCCTGTTACCTGAATGTTCATAGATAACAAGTGATCGGCCAGGTTGCTGCCAATAAATCCGGCCACACCGGTTATTAAAACCTTCATTATAGCGTTTAAATGATTTTGATTTACTGTTACAATAATACTTTTTTCACCCAGTTTAACAAAGCCGCTCCACTGTACAGTCAGGGCAATCGGGTCTAAATTTTTAATAATTGCTCTCTAAAGGCATCGCTTCTTGCTGCTTTCAGCCTTTTGCGTTGGATACTAAGTTTAGTTTTGTTGAGCGACAACAGATTGATGATAATTTTTCGAACGACTGCAAAGTTTTTATCCTCATCTCCTGTTCTCATTCTTGATTGGTCTTCTGCAAATACTACGTCTAAGTTCCAGTGCAGGTTATTTTCAATGGACCAATGGCTTCTTATTTTATCCAAAGCTTCTGAGGCTGGCAATGCTTTGCTACAGATATAATATCTTGTTTCTTCTGTAGTTTTATTTTGCGATAGTAATTCTCTTCTGCAATCTAATCGTATAATACAGGCAAGCGAAGGCCATTTTTCCATATTTAGTATTTCTGTTGGCTGTTCAATGACACTACAGGTTCTGACTTCTATCCTACCATGGTCTTTATTGCTTTTTGTATGGGTCGATGTAATTTTTTGAAGCTTGAAAGAATCTTGAATGCCTTCAAGTAGTTCTGGTTGGTTTCCTTTAACTGCTAATAGGTAGTTTGCTTCCTGAGATATGATTTGCTCTGCAATTTTTTGTTGGCACCCCATCGCATCTATGGTTATAAAAGCTCCTTTTATTTCTAATAATCTGAGCAGGTCAGGAATAGCTGTAATCTCATTGCTCTTGGTATCGACTGCCTTTTGGCCTAATACTATTTGACCAACAGATGCCCAGGCGCTAACCAGATGAATAGCCTCCTTTCCGTTGTATTTGTCATGCGAACGTCTGACAGTTTTACCATCTATGGCTATTACTTCGCCTTCTGTTAAACTGCAAATAGCTTTGGTCCATTCAATAAAAACGGATGAAAATGCATCTGGGTTAAGCCGCTTAAAGAAGTCGCTAATCGTATCATGTGATGGCATCGTTTCCCCTACAGCCACATATTTGCTTATCCATTCCTTTTTATCTTCTCCAAAGTCTTCAATTTCAGTCCAATGCTCACACCCGCTTGCTACAGCGGCTATCGTTTGAAAAGCTATTTGTGCCACACTATACTGAGTATTAGGGTTGGGTCTACGAGGGTCAGGTATGTTTTCGAATATTTTAATGCTTGTCATGCCTTTTTTGCCACTAAGCAAGGATTTCTTCGGACCGCCAATTACCCCTCTTATAACAATCAGGATGTGTACATTCTATTTTTTTAGACCCGATTGCCCTGCATATAACAGCTACAACAGTGCTTTCCTCATAAAAATCATAAATTGAATATTGGTTGTCACTCCGAAATTCAGCCATCTTTGGAACAACGAAAGCTGTACCATTTAAGAGCTGCTTGTAAACGTTGAAAATCACCTTCTGCTCCACCTCAGTGAACTGGAGATAGTTTTTATCAACCATTGACCTTAAAGAAAAGATAAAGCCTACTCTATTTTTAGAGTTTGAAGAATCACTGAATTTAAGTTCTATTTTATCCTTGTTTTCCCAATAAGCATTT
>CAISKC010000324.1 GCA_903885895.1 uncultured Legionella sp. | reverse complement strand
CGGGTAAGATGATGTTGTTTTACAGCAGTCGCAATGATGTGCTCTTCAGAAGGTAAAATTATCTTGCTTGTATCGGAGCTATTTAAAACCCTATTTATGCTCGGGGACATGATTGGAATGATTCTTCCATCTGAATTGACATAATAAACAGAAAACCCATCTTTTAAGAGTTGGTCAAATTTCAAGGCCATCTCTACTCGTTTTATTCCACTCCAATTAGAAAAAGTCCAATCATTTAAAATGAGGGCCTTTTTTTTATGAGCACGTGATAAGGCTAGTTTAATCCATGGCGGTTTTCCTTGGAGCAATTGTGAAACGCTAATATTTCCGGTAGGCGTTCTTGTATAGCGTGCTTTACTTTGAGCCTCATCAAAATAAAATACTTCTGGGGAGATGGTAGGTTTCTGTGATTCTTTTTTCCTTAATGAGAAATAAGTTTCCATCAACGAATCTTGGAGGTCGCCAATATTTCTCAATAGCTCTTTGAGTAGCTCTCTGTGTGCATCTTCATTATCACCAATAGCATCGGCTTCATCTTTAACTGATTGTATTGCTTCTGAAATACTTAGCATGCGCGTACGTATTGCTGCCGTCACTTCTGGAGATAACGTGATGACATCTATTAACTCATGACAGCCTCTAGCTATTTTTTCTACTTTTTCGAAAAGCATGGACATTTGTCTTCCTTGCAAAACAAATGAGTTATTTATCTTTAAATTATAGTATATGATTTTGATATAGCAGCTTTTCCAAGTATGGGGAGACCAGGACGAGTTCCTCACACAAAAAATTGGTAGTTAGCGCAACAGCTCTCATTGTCGTCTACCAACTAAGGCAAAACACCGTAACTCCCCACCACGTCATCCCGAACCCGAGCGCAGCGAGGGTGAGGGATCTCCTGTCTGGTGGGGAGTTACAAAACACCTTATATATAAGCAGAGTTCAGTAAGCTTATTTAACTAGGACATGTTTACAATTCATCCCAGACGCCTACGTGCCGCGGCACGTAGGGCTTCCAGAGATGAATTGCCAACAGACCCTATTATTATTGATAGAGCGCCATTAATTTCATCATGCCGACTATATACTATAAACAACTTAGAATTTATCGGCATTCTTAAAAATTACAAATCGAAATTAAAAATTAGCTACCAAAAAGCGTCTCAAAGGGCCAAAGGACGGAGAAAGTAAAGCGCCTTATCTCAGACTTAAACCAAAATGTCTGAGTGTGTCAGCTGAAGCACCACCATTGCCAGCTCTGTTCCTTAACTCCACTATCGCCTCGTCTAGACTATCAGTTTTGAAGATTTTTTTACTTGCATTAAACATCCCAGCTATTTTCAAATAATGAACTTTTACATCACGCAGTGTGATTGGCGGCTTGGTAGTCGGAGTCGGTGCTGAAACTGCTACGCTAGATGGAGCAAAAAAACCCGCAGCAGATGTTAAGACTGGGACTGATTTTTCTTCTTGTCGGAGTCCCGCCATATTCGGGTTACCCTGCTTCGATGCTGATTCTAAACTCAGATCAGTGGCTTGTCCCGAAGCAACGGGCAACGTCGAGGGTTGCGCTACCTTTCTTGAAGGATTTTGAACAGATGCAGCGCTGTGACCTTGCACATGGCCTTCAGCACTTTGTTCTGCTCTTTTTCGATCAGTTTCCGCCATAGCGTTTTCAGCAGCTTTAATCGAAGGATGATTGGGATTAGTGCTCCTATAAAGACCTTGATACATGAGGCAAGCGTTTTCTAAATGAGGTTTTGCTGAATCAAAATCACCTGTCGCAAAATATGTTTTTCCTAAATGATAGCATAGATCTACATAATTTGGATCGATTGAAGGGTTGGTTTCACGAATCCTCGTATAAATATCAAGTGCATTGATAAAACTGGAAATAGCTTTGTCATGACTGCCGACAGCCAGGTATGTGAAACCAATTTTATAGAATGTTTCAGCAATTTTAACATGATTAGGAACCGAAAAAACCTCTTGAAACATCCCTAACGCGGCAGTAAATTGTGCTCTTGCCTGTTCGTAATTATTTTGTTGTTGATAGGCACAGCCCAAATGACAATAAGTGTCAGCAATCTCAATATGAACTGTGTCCTCACCATAGATAAATTTGAAATCTCTTAAAGCATTTGATAAATAAGTGATGGCAGCTTCCGCGTCTGTTCTAATACTAGGTTCTGCGTCTGTTCTAATACTAGGTTCTGCGTCTGCTATAAGACTTGTTTCTGCGTCTGTTATAATGCTTGTTTCTGAGAGATAAGTTAATCCTAAATAACGTTCCAGTTCTGCAATAGCAATATTTATAACTCCTTCACCGTAAATTTCGCGTTTTTTAGTTAACGCTTGGTCAAAGTTATTGCGTGCCTTCTCATTCTCCTTGTTTGCTTTTTGATAATCTTGGCGTGCTTTATTAAGCTCTTTACGTGCTAGGTATACCATACCTAGTGTTTTTAGTATGTCAGCAATCTCAGATGCGTACGTATCTTCCTCATCAGACTCCGCTTGCAAGTCACGATACATATTCAATGCTACAGTAAGGTGCTCCGGTGCTTTAGAGTAGTTTTTTTCTAAAAAGTTTGCTAAGCCTGCTTCATATAGTGTTGCAGCAATCTCTTCATGTGCTTCTTCATTACCGTATTCAGAGTAAATATGAACTAAAACTTTATCTAAATCCATAGCTGACCGTGCTGTATGCGCAGTCCCTACTGACCTACGGTCTATAGAATGTTGTGACTTGGTGTCTTCATTACTATTTCTCTCACCCTTTCTATTCATTTGTTTTCCTATAATCTGTAGATTTTTCGCCTTTCGACTAGGGTCTGGGTCAAGTCCAAATTTTGCTGTAAATTCCCATTTATCCGGCCCATCGAGTTAGTTATTTAATTAGCCATTTTGGTTATTTCAATCACATTTGTTTTGGCTTGTTCGTTTTCTATTAACCATT